>NZ_JBVVPB010000006.1:0-270461 GCF_055807435.1 Bradyrhizobium sp. Ken51
CGCTGAAGAGCTCGACGGGTGCGGATCTGAGCGTCACCGGCAAGGCCGACCTGCTCAAGGCTCTCGCCCTGACGACGTCTGTGGGCGGCGGCAACGCCACCGTGTCCGTTGCACGGACTACGAGCGCGGGCTCGCTGGGTGCGACGATCGCCGACGGCTCGACGCTGAACGTCGACGGCCACGTCATTACCTTCAAGAACGCGCCGATCCCGGGCTCGACCGGTGCTCCGAGCGTTCCGAGCGGCTTCGGTGCGAGCGGCAACGTCCTCACCGACGGCAACGGCAACTCGACCGTCTATCTGCAGGCAGGCACCGTCAACGACGTGCTGAAGGCGATCGACCTTGCCACCGGCGTGCAGACTGCCGCGATTGCTGCCAACGGCACGGCGACACTGAGCACCGCAACCGGCCAATCGAACTCGACGATCAATACGTCCGGCCAGCTCAAGCTCTCGACCGGGATCAATGCCGACCTCTCGATCACCGGCTCCGGCAATGCGCTGAACGTGCTCGGCCTCGCCGGCAACACCGGCAGCGCCACCGCCTTTACCGCGGCACGTACCTCGGGCGTCGGCGGCCTCAGCGGCAAGACCTTGACCTTCTCCGCCTTCAACGGCGGTACGGCGGTCAACGTCACCTTCGGCGACGGCACCAACGGAACGGTCAAGACGCTCGACCAGCTCAACACGCAGCTTCTGGCCAACAACCTGGCTGCGACGATCGACGCCAACGGCCTGCTGACCATCACGGCGTCCAACGACTACGCGTCGTCGACGCTCGGCTCGACGACCGCCGGCGGTGGCATCGGCGGCACGCTGACTTCGGCGCTGACGTTCTCGACGGCGTCCAACCCCATCCAGGATGCGGTTGCACAGACGGCCCGTGCGAACCTGGTGTCTCAGTACAACAACATCCTGAACCAGATCGACACGACCTCGCAGGACTCCTCGTTCAACGGCGTCAACCTGCTGAACGGCGATCAGCTCAAGCTGGTGTTCGACGAGACAGGCAAGTCGAGCCTCAACATCACTGGCGTGACCTACAACTCCAAGGGTCTCGGCCTCGCTGCCTTGACCGTTGGTGTCGACTTCATCGACAACGCCGCGTCCAACCGCGTGCTGACCAATCTGAACGCCGCGTCGAGCACGCTGCGCTCGGAAGCCTCAGCGCTCGGTTCGAACCTCTCGGTGGTGCAGGTGCGTCAGGACTTCAACAAGAACCTGATCAACGTGCTGCAGACCGGTTCTTCGAACCTCACGTTGTCCGATACCAACGTCGAGGCGGCCAACAGCCAGGCGCTGTCGACCCGCCAGTCCATCGCGGTTTCCGCGCTGTCGCTGGCCAACACCTCGCAGCAGAGCGTGCTCCAACTGCTCCGCTAAGTAGCTGGCATCACTGAATAAAACCAGAGCGGCGGGGTCGTTTGCCCCGCCGCTTTTTTGCGTCCGGAGGCGGGCAGGGACGTTCACCGGCCATTAACCCTATCCCTTAAACCGGCGTTAACCATACTTTAAAGGACAGCCTCTAAGACTGGACAAAAGCCCGCTTTCAAGACCGCGCGGCCGATTCGTACCTGGTTCAAGAGGAAGACTCGCCAATGTCCAACATCGTTCTCTCGGCGTCCGTTCGCCAGAACCTGTTGTCGCTGCAGTCGACGGCCGACTTGCTGGCCACGACGCAGGAGCGGCTGTCGACCGGTAAGAAGGTCAACACGGCGCTCGACAATCCCACCAACTTCTTCACGGCCCAGGGGTTGGACAACCGGGCGAGCGACATCAGTAACCTGCTGGATGGCATCAACAACGGTGTGCAGGTGCTGCAGGCGGCCAACACCGGCATCACCTCGCTGCAGAAGCTAATCGACAGCGCCAAGTCGATCGCCAACCAGGCGCTCCAGACCACGGTCGGCTATTCCACCAAATCGAACGTCTCCACCACGATTCCCGGTGCGACGCCCGCCGACCTCCGCGGCACGACCTCCTATGCGAGCGCGACCGCCAAGAGCAACGTGCTGTATACCGGCGCAGCCGGTGGCGTGACCCCGGTCACGGGAACCGCCGCGCTCGGCGCCTCGCTCGGCTCGACCGCCGGCGCCTTTACCGGCACAGCGGCGCTCGCCGCCGACGGCACCACCGCACTGTCCGGTACCGCCACGCTGCTCGGCACGACCGCATCTACCACCTTCAGCACGGCGCCCGCGGACGGCGACACCCTCACGGTCAACGGCAAGACCATCACCTTCCGCACCGGTATCGCCCCGAGCACGCAGCCGACCGGCTGGGGCCTCGACGCCAGCGGACACATCGCCACGGACGGTAACGGCAATTCGATCGTCTATGAGGGAACGGCGGCTGCGCCCGGCGCGACCGTCAACGACGTCCTCAGCGCGATCGACCTCGCCAGCGGCGTCAAGACCGCGGCCATCAGCGCAGGCGCCGCAACCATCACTGTCAGCGGCTCGGCCGGTCCTGTCGGAACGCTCCAGGTGGCATCGTCCATCTCGGGAGGCGGCGCGGTTACGCTGAAGAGCTCGACCGGTGCCGATTTGAGTGTGACGGGCAAGGCCGATTTTCTCAACAAGCTCGGTCTGACCCCGGCGACCGGTGCAGGCAATGCCAGCGTCACTGCGGCCCGATCGACCACCGCGGGCTCGCTCGGCTCTCTCGTTCAAGACGGCTCGACGCTGAACATCGACGGCCACACCATCACCTTCAAGAATGCCCAGACGCCCCAGTCGGCGATCAGCGTGACCTCCGGTGGCGTCAACGGCAACATCGTCACCGACGGCAACGGCAATTCGACCGTCTACATCCAGAGCGCGACGCTTACCGACCTGCTCAACTCGATCGACCTCGCCACCGGCGTCAAGACCGCCAGCATCTTCAACGGCGCGGCGACGCTGTCGACCACCGCGGGCCAGATCCCCTCGTCGGTCAACAGCAGCGGTCAGCTTGCGCTCTCCACCGGCATCAACGCCGACCTGTCGATCACCGGTACCGGCAATGCGCTCAACGCGTTCGGTCTCAGCGGCAATACGGGAACGGCGACCGCTTTCGCCGCGGCGCGCAACTCCGGTGTCGGCGGCGTCAGCGGCAAGACGCTGACTTTCACGTCTTTCAACGGCGGCACGCCGGTGAACGTCACCTTCGGCGACGGCACCAACGGCACCGTCAAGACGCTCGACCAGCTCAATGTGCAGCTTCAGGCCAACCACCTGACGGCGACGATCGATGCCAACGGCGTGCTGACGGTCACCACCGTCAACGAGTACGCATCCTCGACCCTCGGCTCGACTGCCGCCGGCGGAACGGTCGGCGGTACGATCACCGGCGTGCTGGCCTTTACCACCGCGCAGCCCCCGATTCAGGATCCCGTCGCGCAGACCGCGCGCTCCGGCCTGGTCAGCCAGTTCAACAACATCCTGGCGCAGATCGACACGACCTCGCAGGACTCGTCCTTCAACGGCGTCAACCTGCTCAACGGCGACACGCTGAAGCTGGTCTTCAACGAGAACGGCAGCTCGACGCTCGGTATCAACGGCGTCGTGTTCAACGCGGCCGGCCTCGGTCTCAGCAATCTCGTTCCGGGCACGGACTTCATCGACAACGGTGCCACCAACAAGGTGCTGGCCAGCCTGAATGCCGCTTCGAGCACGCTGCGCTCCGAGGGTTCGTCGCTCGGTTCGAATCTGTCGATCGTGCAGGTGCGTCAGGACTTCTCCAAGAACCTGATCAACGTTCTGCAGACCGGCTCGTCCAACCTGACGCTGGCCGACACCAACGAGGAAGCGGCGAACAGCCAGGCGCTGTCGACCCGCCAGTCGATCGCGGTGTCCGCGCTGTCGCTGGCCAACCAGTCGCAACAGAGCGTGCTGCAGCTGCTCCGCTAATTTCGCGGCGCAAGATCACTCATCGATTTCGCGGCGGGGCTAACGCTCCGCCGTTCATTTTAGGGAGATCGCTAAGGCAGGATTAGCTGAGATCGACGCGCACAACGCGTGACGCGTTTACAGCGTGCACATGCGCGTCTAGCTTCACGATGACGAAGAACTCCGAGACCCGTAATAATCCGGAGTGCTTCCAAGCACACATGTAAGCAAATCTTAAGCGGTGCTGCCTAGGGTCGGGAAAGAAATCCTTAAGCGCGTTCAACGGGCTAGGTAACCTCCAGGGTGTGATTGATGTCGAATTCCGCTGCCTCGGCCTACGCGCGTGTTGCAACGACCACCGCATCTCCTCGCGACATCGAAGCGCAGACCCTGCTCAAGGCAGCGAACAAGCTTCAGGATGCGATCAACAGCGCCGAGCCGTTCAGTGAGCAGACCACGCAGGCCCTGATGTTCAATCGCAAGCTCTGGACGATTTTCCTGAGCGAGGCCATGCGCGAGAACAATCCGCAGCCGATCGACGTCCGGCAGAAGATCGCCAACATCAGCGTGTTCGTGCTGAGCCAGACCGCCGCGCTGCAGATGAGCCCGCAGTTCGATCACTTCCGTCCGCTGATCGAGATCAACCGCAATATCGCCGCTGGTCTGTCCGGCCGTCCGTGATCGAGCACGGCTCGTTCCGCTTCGGCAACACCAAGTTCATGCTGACGGATAGCGGCAAGGCGCAGATCGGAACGTCGTCACCGATCCCGCGACCGGTTCGAGCGATCTCGATGTTGCCGTTGCGACGCTCGACGCCTGATCGTCAGGCGCTGCGGTCGGTGCTTGCCGGACGCGAGGGCTCGGATTTCAAATCCTGCGCATGGAAATAGGCCCGCCGGCGTAGCATTGCTTCGTCGGGGAACTGGTTGACCACCGCGTCGGTCCTGTCGTTGACGACCTGGAAGACGAACGACGCCGCCGCCTGGTCGAACACGACCTGGCGTGAGACGTTCTCGTTGCTTCGCAAATCGTTACGTGCAGGCGCGCTCGCATCGCCGGCGGCCACTGTCTGGCTCACGGGCAGATCGGTTTGCACGGCCTCGTTCGCCGCCGCATTCGACGTCGTTACGATCTGCACGGCGGCCGGTATCCCCACCGGCCTGATGCTGAAATCTGTACTCATGGCAGCCTCCTGGTTGCCTCACGTGAGTCAAATCCCAACCCCTCTCAATACGCAACCATGGAACACCGGGATTGAACATCCGGTAAGGAAACGTGCCTAACCGCGCGACGATGTTGCCGCGCGGCTTTTCGTAAAATTGTCGCTTGTTGTTGCGCGCGCTCAGAGCGAGCGGCTGACCGCGAGCGGCGTGATGTGGCGCGGGCCCGGCGCGGCGCGTCGTCCCGCGGCCGTATAGGTGTTCGGCACGTTGCGCTTCTGGATCTCGGCGTTGACGCCGCGCACGACGCTCTCCGAGACGGCGTGAGCGGTTGCGAGCACGGTGAGATTGACCTGGAGCATCGCGCGGAATGCATCGTGGTGCCGATGCAGCGTCGAGAGCAGCTCGGGCGCGGATTTGGCGAGCTGGGCCTGGTTCGCCTTCAACTGGGTGACGGCGCCGACATAGTTTCGCGACAGCTCCTGCTTCTTGCTCTCGAGCGTCATTACCTCGCGGACCTGGCCGGCGCGCACGAGCTCGGTCTCGCGCTCGATCAGGCCGAGCAGGGCACTCATCGCATCCATCAACTGCTCGGCGATCTTGCGTGCCTCGGCGCTGCCGGGTGCGGTGTTCGGGCGCTGCGCTTGCACCGGCTGACGCGAGGCGTTGAAGTGGTTCATCTCGTTTGACCTTATGCCGTGCGGATCGTTTTTGCCTGCTGCATGATCAGGGTGCGATAGACGTCGGTGGCGATGCCGACGCCGCCGGCGTTGGCGAAGTTCTTGGAATATTGCTCGGTCAGCATCGAGCGCCACACGCCGGTGCCAGGCGTGTCGCCGAACGGGCCTTCGCCCTTCAGGCCCGAGGTCATCTGCGAGAACATGCTGTTGAGGAACATCGCCTCGAAGTCGGTGGCGATCTTCTGTGCCTTGGCCTGCTGCTTCGGCGGGACCTTCTGCAGTGCTGCGGCGAGATCGAAGTCCGGCCGGCCGTTGCGGCTCTCCACCGAGAAGGCGGAGCTGGCGACCCGTGCGGTGTTGACCATGCCGGTCTGCATCACATCACCTCGATGTCGGCTTCGATCGCGCCGGCGGCCTTGATCGCCTGGAGGATGCTGATCATGTCGCGCGGGCCGATGCCGAGGCCGTTGAGACCGTCCACGAGCTGCTGCAGCGAGATGCCGTCCTTGACGACGGCCAGCTTCTTGCCGTCCTCGGTGACGGTGACGCTGCTGCGCGGCGCGACCACGGTGCGTCCCCGCGACAGCGGGTTGGGCTGGCTCACCTGCGGGCTCTCGGAGATCGTGACGGTGAGGTTGCCCTGTGCGACCGCAACGGTGGCGACGCGGACGTCGCGGCCCATCACGATGATGCCACTGCGTTCGTCGATGATGATCTTGGCGGCGAGATCCGGGTCGACCTGGAGCTGCTCGATTTCGGTGAGAAAGGCGACGACATTACCCTTGAACTCCGGCGGGATCGCAAGCTGCACGGTCGATGGGTCGATCGGCTCGGCGGTCTTGACGCCGAGATAGTCGTTGATCGCGGCGGCGATCCGCTTGGCCGTGGTGAAGTCGGCATTACGCAGCGCAAGGCGGACGTTCGGCAGGCGATTGAGCGCGAACTCGATCTCGCGCTCGATGATGGCACCGTTGACGATGCGTCCGACGGTCGGCACGCCACGCACGATTTTCGCCGCCTCGCCCTCGGCCTGGAAGCCGGAGATCGCGAGCGAGCCCTGTGCGACCGAGTAGACGTTGCCGTCGGCGCCGAGGAGCGGAGTGACGAGCAGGGTGCCGCCCTGGAGATTCTTGGCGTCGCCGAGCGCGGAGACGGTGACGTCCATGCGCGTGCCCTGGGTGGCGAAGGCCGGCAGATTGCCTGTCACCATCACGGCGGCAACGTTGCCGGTGCGGATGGTGGCGCCGCGGATGTTGACGCCCATGCGCTCGAGCATCGCTTGCAGCGACTGCTTGGTGAAGGGGATGTTGTTGAGGGTATCGCCGGTGCCGTTGAGGCCGACGACGAGGCCGTAGCCGATGAGCTGGTTCTGCCGCACGCCTTCGATGTTGGCGAGATCCTTGATGCGCGATGTCGCGCTTGCAGAATTGACCGAGAGCACCAGCGCTGACAGCGCGGCGCAGGCCACTCCCACAAGTCTCACCCAACGAACGCTTGGCATCCTCTGCTCCCCGAGGCTCCTCAAATCGAAGGACCATCACGACACTCCCATGACGAGCTGGTCCGACGCTGTCCTTGCGAGCGCTGTGCCAAGTCGGGGCAGCGGGCGTAGGTAGCTGAATAGGTTGAATAAATCTGTTTCGAGCGACCTCAGCCTGTGTTGTCCCTGAGGAGCGAAACTGCCGCCTGTCGGCAGATTTTGCCGGGCTGTTTACGGGGCGTTAACCATAAAACGGCGAATGTGGCGCATCGATCACCCGGATTGCTTCCGATGCGCATCTACGGACCGAACGGCACCACGCTTGGAACGCCGGCCAGCCAGGCCAGGCGGACGAGCTCCGGCACCTTCGTGCTGCCCGACCCGTCGTCGGCGCCGGAGACGCGGGGCGCCGCCGCACCGAAGGCCACCGCCAACATCGACGGGCTGCTCGCGCTGCAAGGCATCGAGGAGGATCCCGTCGAGCGTCGCAAGCGCTCTGTCGTGCGCGGAAAGACCGCGCTCGACGTGCTCGACGATCTCAAGATGGGACTTCTCTCCGGCAAGCTCGACGCCTCGACCGTGATGCGGCTGCGTGACGCTGCGGCGAACCTGAAATCGTCCTCCGGCGATTCCGGCCTGGATTCGGTGCTGTCCGAGATCGAGCTGCGCGTCGAGGTCGAGCTCGCCAAGGCCGGGCAGGCGTAGCGTCTTAAGCCGCTTCATCCTTCAACTGCGCGTCGTAGCGGCGCTGGGCGGCGAGCACGTCTTTCAGATTCTGCTCAGCCCAATCGCGCAGCGGATCGACGGCTGCAGCGAGCGTCACGCCGAGCTGCGTGATCGAGTATTCCACGGTCACCGGCACGGTTGCGATGGCGTGACGCGTGATCAATCCGTCGCGCTCAAGCGACTTGAGAACCTGGCTCAGCATCTTCTGCGAGATGCCTTCGATCGTGCGGCGCAACTGATTGAAGCGCATCGGCTCCTGGCGCAGCAGCAGCAGGATCAGCACCGCCCATTTGTCACCGACGCGGTCGAGGATCTGTCGCGTGGGGCAGTTCGCTGCATAGACGTCTGGCTTCATCGTCGGGTCCTCGCGATCCATTCCGCTCATTTACCGGCGCCGCCGGTTACTCCTGTGTAATCAGGTAAGCACAAAGTGCTCTCTTAACACCAGCGCTCTTTACGATATCTAGTTACCGATAGTTACCAAAGAAAGCAAAGGAGCCTTCCATGAAAATCGCAGTTGCCGGCGCCTCGGGCCGGGCCGGGTCGGAGATTACCAAAGAACTGTCCCATCGCGGCCACACGGTTACGGCCATCGCCCGCAACCCCGAGAAGATCGCGGCCCTGCCGAACGTCACGCCCACCAAGGGGGACGTGCTCGACCAGCCAGGACTTGCCAAGTTGTGGGCCGGGCATGACGTCGCCGTGAGTTCCGTGCACTTCCTGGCCAGCGACGCGCTCAAGCTGATCGGCGCGGCCAAGGATTCCAAGGTCGGTCGTTACCTCGTCGTCGGCGGGGCCGGCAGCCTGGAGGTCGCTCCGGGCGTCAAACTGGTGACAACTCCCGGCTTTCCGGCTCAGTACAAGGCTGAGGCGGAGGCAGGTTCGGCCTTTCTCGACCTGCTGCGGCAGGAAAAGGCGCTGAACTGGACTTTCATCTCGCCGTCGGCCCTGTTCATCGAGGGGGAGCGCACCGGCAAGTTCCGGCTTGGTACCGATCAGCTTCTCGCAGATGCGAACGGCAAAAGCTGGATCACCTTCGCGGATTACGCCATCGCGCTCGCCGACGAGATCGAGCGGCCCGCCCATGAGAGGCAACGTTTCACGGTCGGCTACTAGGCCTACGGCCGCTCCCGGGCCCTTCAGGATAAACCTTTCCTGTGCAAGGGCTTGGGGGCGCCGGTCGGACGATCAGGGAAACATTGTCTGTCACAGGAGGCCGCTATATAACGCCCCGCTCAGCGGACCCCGTTCCGCGTACGAGTCGTTGCTTAGACAGATAGGCCGCCCTTGGAAAAGTTGAAAAACTACCGACCGACCGAAAAAGAGCCTTTCATGAACGACAGGCAGAAGGAGTACTTCCGCTTGAAGCTCCTCGCCTGGAAGGATGAGATCCTCAAAGAGTCCAAGCTCACCCTGCAAGCCCTGCAGGAGGAGAACGTGAACCACCCCGATCTCGCCGATCGGGCATCGTCGGAAACCGACCGCGCCATCGAACTCCGTGCCCGCGACCGCCAGCGCAAGTTGATCGCCAAGATCGACGCCGCGCTCCAGCGTATCGAGGACAACACCTACGGCTATTGCGAGGACACCGGCGAGCCGATCTCGTTGAAGCGGCTCGAGGCTCGTCCCATCGCGACGCTCTCGGTGGAGGCGCAGGAGCGCCACGAGAAACGCGAGAAGGTCTATCGCGACGAATAGAGTCCGAGCCGCAGCGATGCGGCTCTTTGTTTTTTGACGCAAGGCGCGCCTTTTCGCGCCCTGATCGGCATTTTGCCTGTCGCTTGCAACCGCGCGCTTCGGCGCGCGAGCGCAATCGCGAAAAGTGAATCGCGATCAATGGGCTAGACTCAACTCCTCCGAGCTCACGTGAGTTCGGATGAGAAACAGCCTTCACTTCAGGTGCGGGAGGTTTTGCGAGTCGCATCAAGGACATCGACTTGAATGCTGAGGCACTGATCCAGGAGCTTCACGTCTTGCTGCATCAGGCCTGTTGCTACGCTCCAAGGCGCGCATCCCCATAAAGCCCGGACCAGCTCAATATTTCCTTAAACGCCGGCGCAGCCCATGCTGCCATGATGTGGCCGCTCAGCGTCAGCAGCTCATCCAGCTTGGGCTGGTGACGTGCAGCCGCGCGGCCTCCTGCGCTTGTCACGCCCCGGCGGGGATGCTGAAGTGCCGTCCTCGATTGTGGTGTGTAGGAGCCGGCGCCGATGGACAGAATTCTCGCAGCCGCAAAGGCGATCGCGCTGGCGCGCCGCAACCATGCGCCGCTCGCGCCGCTCGAAGTTCCTCCGGCCGATGAAGCCGAGGGCTATCAGGTCCAGCGCGCGCTGCACGATCTGCTGCTGCCGCATGCCGGCCCGCTGGTCGGCTACAAGATCGGCTGCACCAGCCAGGTGATGCAGGATTACATCGGCATTCCACACCCATGCGGCGGCGGCGTGTTCCAGAAGGGCGTGCACGACAGCGGTGTACGGCTCGCGGCTGCCGACTATGTCCGGGTCGGCGTCGAATGCGAGATCGCGGTGCGGCTGAAGCGCAATCTCGCCGCCGGCGAGGCGCCGTTCACGGCCGAATGGGTCGGCGAAGCCGTCGAGGCCTATCATCCCGCGATCGAGATCGTCGACGACCGTTATGTGAAGTGGGAAACCATGGGCGCGCCGACGCTGATCGCCGACGATTTCTTCGCCGCTGGCTGCGTGCTGGGCGAGGTCGTGCCGCGCTCGTCGGTGCCTGACCTGAATGCGATCAAAGGCCGCGCCATCGTCAACGGCGAAGAGGTCAGCCATGGCACCGGCGCCGACGTGCTCGGCCATCCCCACAACGCACTCGCCTGGCTTGCCAACCATCTCGCCGCCGAGGGCAAGGGTCTGCACGCGGGACAGCTCGTTCTCACCGGGAGCCTGGTGAAGACGCTGTGGCTGAAAGCCGGCGACAAGGTGCGGATGGAGCTGGACGGGCTGGGCACGGTGGAGGCGGAGTTTACGTGATCTCTCCGCGTCATTGCGAGCAAAGCGAAGCAATCCAGAGTCCCTCCGCGGTGGCGGTCTGGATTGCTTCGCTTCGCTCGCAATGACGGAGGTTAGAGCAGCGGTGTCGCTACGATCGCGCATCCGGCCAGTTGTATGCAGCCATCGCCAAAATACATGCGGCCCTCGCCAGGGGAGCTAGCGAGGGCCGCGTCGTACATCGTCGTCCGCGCCTAGGTTCGCGAACACGATGTGGGAGCTCGGGAGAAGTTAGAAGGGCAGCAGCACGTCCATGACTTGCTGGCCGTAGCGCGGTTGCTGCACGTCCATGATCTGGCCGCGGCCGCCGTAGGCGATGCGGGCCTGCGCGATCTTGGTGGAATCGATGGTGTTGTCGCTCTGGATGTCTTCGGGGCGGACGATGCCGGCGACGATGAGCTCGCGAATTTCGTAGTTGACGCGGATTTCCTGCTTGCCTTCGACCACGAGGTTGCCATTGGGCAGGACCTGGGTGACGACCGCCGCAACGTTGGTCTGCAACGCTTCCTTGCGGTCCACGCTTCCTTTGCCCTCGCTGGACGCGGTCGAGTCGGCGGTGAGGATGCGTCCGGGCAACACCTTCTGTGCTTGGGCGCCCAAGGTCTTGGCGCCGATGAAGTCGGTGATTCCGGAATCTTCCTTGTTGGTGCGGCTGCGCTGGGTGTCGTTTTCGATATTGGCCTTGTCGGTGATGTTCACGGCCACCGTCAGGATATCGCCGACCTGATGGGCGCGCTGGTCCTTGAAGAAGGCGCGGCTGCCGCTGCGCCACAGCGAGTTCGGATTGTAGGAGGCGACCTCGGGCTTCGGCATCGGCATCTGCACCGGCTTGTAGCCGGGCTGCGTCGTCGGATTATCGATCGCCGACAATTTCGGCTGCTCGCCGATCTGCGACAGGCGGTCGATCGAAGAGCAGCCGCTCGCCAGCGCGCAAGTCGCCAGCAGCAGGGCAGAGATCGCGATGCGACGGGGACGAAAAGCCGAACTGAACGTGGACATGACTTACTCTGACTTGGCTGGAGCTTGCGAGACGCGGACTTGCGGGATCTGGGCTTGCGCGATCTGGGCCGGAGATGCCGGGGTCTGGACCAGGTTCCGGACGAGGGCTGCGGTATCGACGGGGGCGGGCGCCTCGTCGCGCTTGAGCGAGGAGGTCTGCTCGACCGCGGCCGGCATCGGCGCGGCCTGGCTGGCGCCCTGGACCGTCACCTGGCCGCGGCCGGTGACGACGCCGCTCAGCGTGCGCTTGGTCTGCAGGTTGAGCACGCTGATGGTGTCGCCCTCAGCGCCGCTCTCGATCGCCTTGCCGCGCGTGGTGAGGTAGATTCCGGGGACCTGGTAAATGACGGTGACGTTCTGGTCGCGTTGCACGAAATCGGGCTTGACGATGTCGGCGACGCGGATCGGCGTTCCCGCCCGCATCGGCCGGCGAAGCTGCATGCCGAGCGTGCGATCGCGCGAGGCGGCCTCACCGGTGACCTCGGCCTTCGGCCGGCGCTCCATGGCGACGTCGGAGGACTTCAGGAGATCGACGCGATCGATGTCGCGCGTCAGCACCGCCACTTCCACCGTCTCGATCGCGGTGCCGCTGAAACGCAGCTTGGTCGGCGCCGGATTGTTGTCGTTGTTGATCTCGAAGGCGATGTCGAAACGGCCGCTGCGGGCGTCGTAGCGGGTTGCGACCGGCTGCAGCGCACCGGTGTTGGAGGCATCCAACCGCATGTCGGCAATGCCGCGGTCGAACGTGACGGTGATGTTGGCGGCATCGCCAAGTCCGAAGCGGCGCTCGAGCGCCGTGGCGACCGCGGTTTCAAGGTCCTTGTTCGCCAGCGTGCGGGCGAGACGGGTGACCTGGACCTCCTTGATGTCGCCGGTCATCACGCCGATCACCTGCTTCGCGCGCAACACCGCCAGCACTTGCGCGACCGGCAGCGCACCGGTGGTGCCGAGATCGGGTGAGCGGTAGAGCGGGATCAGCGCGGCCGAGCCGGCATTGTCGATGAGATCGCCGACCCGCACCACGTCCGAGGTCACGGTGATGCTCGCGCGCAGCGTCGGCGTCGCGATGAAATCGTCGGCGGCCCGTGCGGGCAGTGCCAGCGCGAGGAGAGCGGAGATCGTGGCGAGGGTGGTGCGGATCATCGTCATCACCTCAGCGGAACAGCGCCGTGGTCGACTGCATCATCTGGTCGGCGGCGCTGATCACCTTGGCGTTCATCTCGTAGGCGCGCTGGGCGGCGATCAGATCGCTCATTTCCGAGACGACGTCGACATTGGCCTGCTCGAGGCTGCTCTGGGTGATGTTGCCGAAACCCTCGGAGCTCGCGGTGCCGTCCTGCGGCGGGCCCGAGGAGGGCGTCTCGGTGAACTGATTGTTGCCGACCGGCTGGAGGCCGGCTTTGTTAATGAATCGGGTCAGGCCGATCTGGCCCTGGACGGCCGAGGTCGACGAACCCGGCAGCGTCACCGAGACCTGGCCCTGCACGTTGATGGTGAGGCCGGAGGCGTTGTTCGGGATCGTGATCGTCGGTTGCACCGGGTTGCCCTGCGCGGTGACGATGCGCCCCTGATTGTCCATCTGGAAGGTGCCGTCGCGGGTGTACTGGTAGCTGCCGTCGGGCATCAGGATCTTGAAGAAGCCTTCGCCCGTGATAGCCATGTCGAGGTCGTTGCCGGTCTGCGACAGCGTGCCCTGGGTCATGCTGCGCGGCGTGCCGACGGTCTTGACGCCGCCGCCGATGTCGACGCCGACCGGCAGGATGGTGCCCTGGTCGGAGGACTGGGCGCCGACGCGGCGGACGTGTTCGTAGATCAGGTCCTGGAACGCCGCGGTCTGCTTCTTGAAGCCGGTGGTGCGCAGGTTCGCGATGTTGTTGGAAATCACCTGAACGTTGAGTTCCTGTGCCGCCATTCCGGTTGCTGCGGTGTGAAGCGCCTGCATGTCAGTTCTCCCTCAATCAGGCCGGAACGTCGGCGAGCTTCTCGATCGCCGACTTGTGCATGTCACTCTGCTGCTGGAGCAGGTTGGCGATGGCAGTGTAGCTGCGCATGACTTCGACCATCCGGCTCATCTCACCGACCGAGTTCACGTTCGACTTCTCGACATAGCCCTGCTGCACGGTCGACTTGGTGTCGGCCTGCGGGACCGCGGAGCCGATGTTGTAAAGGTTGGCGCCGAGCTTGGTCAGCTTGGCCGGATCGTCGAACGAGGCCATGCGGATCTTGCCGCGGATCGAATCGTTCTTGGCCGTGCCCTCGAGCACGGTAATGGTGCCGTCCGGCGCGACGTTGATGTCGTGGTCGGTCGGCTGGAAGGTGATCGGGCCGCCGGTGCCCAGCACGAGGTTGCCGTCGGAGGTGACGAGCTGGCCGGTGCTGTTGAGCGAGAACTTGCCGTCGCGGGTGTAGCGCTCGGCGCCATTGGCCTGAACTGCGAAATAGGCGTTACCGCTGATCGCCATGTCGAGCGGATTCTTGGTCGGCTCCATCGGCCCCTGGCCGACGTCGCGGAAGGTGCCGCGGTCCTGCACATAGGAGACCCGGCGGTCGGAGCCGACGAAATTGTCCTCACGCGCGTTCGAGTTGAGGTACTCCTCGAACAGCGAATGGTCGGCCTTGAAGCCGTTGGTGTTGGCGTTGGCGACGTTGTTGGCGATGACATCCATCTGCCGTTCCAACGTCATCTGTCGTGACAAGCCGATCAGAAGCGCGTTCTGCATCGGAAATCTCCCCTGAGTGAGATCTGCCAGCTCGCTCTCCCAAGCGCATTGGCCGATCCCGTGAACGAGACCTCGGGTTCTCCCAAACCTTGGGTCTCGGTCCTTTCTCAGCGAAACTCGTGCCAAGCAAAAAAATGTTGAAGTTTCAATGCATTGCTCGTTTTTCGAGGGTGCGGGGAGGCGGCAGAAAGGGTCTGTTAGCCATGTTTGCCCGGCAGATTTTTCCTAGCGAAGGCCCAATCGAAAGGTTCCGTTAACCATTATTACCGTAGCGTTTGCGGGTAAGAGGAGCACTGCGCTGGGGCATTTGTATCGCGTCACTGTCTGCCAGGAGCTTCGCTCTTTCGACCCCTTGAGAGATGAGCGAGCGCGGCGATCATGGCAGAGAATGAAGCGGAAGGCGGCGCAGGCGCGGAAGCCGCTCCGCCCAAGAACAAGTTCAAGCTGATGATCATGGCGGTAGGCCTGCTCGCCGTTCTCGGCGGCGGCGCCGCGACCTGGTTCTTCTTTTTCCGTCACGGCGACGACGAGCATCACGCCGAGGCGGCGCCCCCGCCGAAGCCGCCGTCTTTCGTCGAGGTTCCCGACATCATGGTCAACCTCGCCGGCGCGCCGGGCGAGCGCGTCCAATATCTGAAGCTCAAGATCGTGCTGGAGCTGAAGGAAGAGAAGCAGGTCGAGGCGATCAAGCCGACGATGCCGCGCATCACAGACATCTTCCAGACCTATGCGCGCGAACTCCGCTCCTCCGATCTCAACGGTTCCGCCGGCATCTTCCGGCTCAAGGAAGAGCTGACCAAGCGGGTCAACGCGGCGGTCGCTCCGGTCCAGGTCAGCGCGGTGCTGTTCAAGGAAGTCGTGATCCAGTGAGCATGACGGGCTAGGGATCATGGCAGGCACCGACCAACCAGACCAGGATGCAATTGCCGCCCAATGGGAGGCCTCGCTCGATTCCGAGGATCCCGCCGAGGCCGCGAAGGCTGCTGCCGAAAACGAACTATCCGAGACCATGGCCCTGCAATGGGCGGCCATGGTCGAGGATGGCAGCCGCGATCTCGGCGCCGGCAAGAATTCCGGCGAACGGGTGCTGTCGCAAGAGGAGATCGACAACCTCCTCGGCTTCGCGGTCGGCGACGTCACGCTCGACGATCATTCCGGCATTCGCGCCATCATCGATTCGGCGATGGTCTCCTACGAGCGTCTGCCGATGCTCGAAATCGTCTTCGACCGCCTGGTGCGGTTGCTGACGACCTCCTTGCGCAATTTCACCTCCGACAACGTCGAAGTCTCGCTCGACCGCATCACCTCGGTGCGCTTCGGCGACTACATGAACTCCATCCCGCTGCCCGCCGTCCTCACCGTCTTCAAGGCCGAAGAGTGGGACAATTTCGGCATGGCCGTGGTCGATTCCAGCCTGATCTACTCGATGATCGACGTGCTGCTCGGCGGCCGCCGCGGCTCGAGCCAGCTCCGCATCGAGGGCCGGCCCTACACCACGATCGAGACGGAATTGGTCAAGCGGCTGGTCGAAGTCGTCATGGCCGATGCCGAACAGGCGTTCCGGCCGCTGTCGCCGGTGACCTTCACCATCGACCGGCTCGAGACCAACCCGCGTTTCGCCGCGATCAGCCGTCCTGCCAACGCCGCGATCCTGGTGCGCCTGCGCATCGACATGGAAGATCGCGGCGGCAACATCGAGCTGCTGCTGCCTTACGCGACCATCGAGCCGATCCGGGGCGTCCTGCTCCAGATGTTCATGGGCGAAAAGTTCGGCCGCGACCAGATCTGGGAAGGCCATTTCGCCACCGAGATCGTGCAGGCCGAGATCTCCGTCGACGCCGTGCTCTACGAAGCCGACATTCCGCTCAAGCAGCTGATGCGGCTGAAGGTCGGCGACACGCTGCCGCTTGACATGCGTGCGGATGCCAACGTCACCGTTCGCTGCGGCGACGTCACCATCACCGAAGGACGCATGGGCCGGGTCGGCGACCGCGTCGCGATACGGGTGACGAAACCCTTGCGCAAGCCAAGTACGACACTTGCGATGTTCGAAAAGGTCGACGAGCAGAACAAGATGATGGAGGCCCCATGAACCACTCCCTAGGAATGGCGATCGAGACGCTGGTGGCTATCCTGTTGATGCTGACCATCGTCTACTGCGTCACGCTCAACAAGCGACTGACGCGGCTGAAGGCGGACGAGCATTCGCTGAAGGCGGTCATCGGCGAGCTGATCACCGCAACCGAGATCGCCGAGCGCGCGATCGGCGGGCTGAAGCTCGCCGTGCGCGACGTCAACGAGAACCTCGGCAGCCAGCTCGCGTCGGCGACCCAGATGTCCGAGCAGCTCTACAAGCAGCTCGGCGAAGCCGACAACGTGGTGCGGCGCCTGTCCAAGATCGCAATCGCCGCGCGCCCCGTGACGAACCCGGAAATGGTCGCAGCGCCCGCAGCCAAGCCCTCGTCGGCGAAGGCGGTGGCGGCTGCGGCCGAAGCCTTCTCCGAGCGCCGACGCTCCAACGGTCTTGCCGCATAAAGTCAGGGTATGAAGTCCTTTCGCAACATCCGCGTCATTCCGATCGTGCTGGTTGCCGTCGCTGGCCTCGCCACGCTGAAGGTCACGGGTCTTGTGATCAATGGCGGCTATGTCTTCGACTACAAGCCGGGCCCGACCAAGAAGTCCTGGGCGCAGGAGAATCTGAACTTCCCGGCCAGCCGTGAAGATCCCGATATCACCGGCTCGACCCATGGCGCGCCGAAGGAGGCGCCGAAGCCGGCCGCACCGGACACCAAGTCCGAAGGCGCCGCGGTCAGGGAGGAAGCCCAGCCGCAGATCTCCGCCTCGGAGCGCGCGATCCTGGAACGCCTGCAGTCGCGCCGCCAGGAGATCGAAGCCCGCCAGCGCGAGATCGACATCCGCGAGAGCCTGTTGAAATCCGCGGAGAAGCGCATCGAGAACAAGGTCGAGGAGATGAAGGCGGTAGAAACTCGTATCTCCGCGACGCAGGCCGAGCAGAAGGCCGCCGAAGCCCAGCGCATGAAGGGCCTCGTGACCATGTATGAGGGCATGAAGCCGAAGGACGCCGCACGGGTCTTTGACCGGCTCGAGATGGGCGTACTGATCGAGATCGCCTCGCAGATCGCGCCGCGAAAAATGTCGGACATCATGGGATTGATGTCCCCGGAGGCCGCCGAGCGGCTGACGGTCGAGATGGCCCGTCGGGCCAATGGCGGCGGCGATCAGTCCGCCTCGGCCGGCGAGCTGCCCAAGATCGACGGCAAGCCGACCCAAAAGCCGAATTGAGGGCTCAAGTCGAAGCGCGCTTCGGCAACCCGCGCGCTATTCCGCGGTGCTTCAGCGAGGCCGAGCGAGAGGCTCGCGTGTCTAGTTCACGAGCGCCGGTTGCACCCTGCGGCCAGCGAGGCGCAACTGCTTCTCCCCACGAGGAAGAATCCGAGACTGCTGCTTGGTCAGCGCGGCCTTCGTGATACGAGTCACGAGCTGCAGCGTGCTATGGCAACAGGAACATTCATATACTTTCAGGGCATATCCTCTGGCGATCGGAACGACTGCGACGACCGCTCTCGCCCTGCTACATACAATGCAACCGGCTTCTCCGCTCATTGATTACCCCCCAAGCTAACCAATCGGTTCTTCGCCGAGATCGCATCTGATTCAGAGTCGCTCGCGAACCGCAACTCCTCGGAGGTTGTGAGTGCGCGCGCTCAGCAACTCATCGAAGCCGCGGATCCAAGCTCCCGCCGCGGATGCAGACGCAGCAGGCGCCACCTTCTGAGACTGCGATGAGTTGACGCGCGCAGATGTGAAGTGGCGTACAGTGACGCGTTAAGACTTCGTCCTAGGCTTCCACCATTCGCAATCAGCAGCGCAGGAGTAGGCCATGAACTACTCGTCCGCGGGAGAACGCGTCATTGAGGCCGTCAACCGTCTCCTCATAGCGGCGATGACGTCCGCCTGGACATCCACCCTAAGTCACCAGCATACAGCGCCGCCCGAAGAGGGCGAAAGCAACGATGACGAATCTTGTCTTGATGGAGAGAATTCCTCCGCGCCGGATGGCGCCGGCAAGCGACACTGAAGACGCGGTCGGCTTACGGCGTCACACGACCAGATCGTGTAACATATGGCCGTGAACTGCACTTGCGCCGTAAGGTGGATCAACATCGAGCAGGGATGCTTCAGACAAGGACTCCAGCTCGGACCCGTGGGTGCCTCCAGTGTGGTCGTGATGACGGGCGAGGTCTGAAAGATGATCCAGCACTGCACCGTGTTGTGAACCCTGCGAAGTGTCATCCTTGAACTGGAATGAGTCGCCGAGCTGCGGGGAATCGGCAGGTATTGACCCAGCCGCTGCATGGGGCTGCTCGTGCTGCTCGGCCGCCTTGCTTGAGGGCGAATGGTCGACTCCGCCGGTCGACGACTTCGGAGCGCCCGGGTTGAGCGTAATGTTTGCCTCGTCATTGCTGCTATGGCCGTGGGCATTGGCGGCGTGTTCCGGGTACAAGTCGCTATGATCCCGGGCATTACTCCCTGGCTGAAGGCCGAGGCCGGTCTGCTGGTCGGCGGCGTTGTGAGCAAAATTCAGCGCGGCGACAGCGATGTCAGGCATCTGGCCGGTTCCGGCGGTCATGCCATGGTTGCCAGTCGTGTCCGTGTCGAGCTTTGCCCAATGATCGAAGACAAAGCTGCTGTCCGTCGGTGTGGCCACGTGTTGCAAGATCGTGGACATTCCGAGGGCTGCGGGCGCTAACGCGTCACTGTAGGGCGTTTCGGTTGCGTACGTTTGCTCCCCGTCTGAACCGGAGAGGCTGGAATGGTCGGTCCGTCCGATCTGGACCCAGCTCGAATCGAGGCTGTAGGTCGACTGGATTGTCGAACTCCCGTCGGCGAGGAGCGTGCCGTCGCCGCTCGTGGAATCGGACCAGCCCCCGGAAGAGGTTGCCGTCACGACAAGCGCGTCACTCTGCGCCGCTGCGGTGAGGTCGAGCAGCTCGCCGGCATTCGCCATCACAGGTACCGCCGCCGGTGCCTGGATGAAGTCCGCCGCGTCGATGGTTGCGATCCCCTGCAAATGGATTTCGAGCAGACTGGAATCGCCGATGTGCAGGGTCTGGTCCGTTGGATTGACGTATACGATGGTTTCGTTAGCAGCGCTGTCATAGAGCCAGGCGATCGCATGTGCCGGCACGGTCGTGCTGGTTGAGCTCAAGGCCAAGATGACGAACCCAAGCGCGCCAAAAGCGGTCAAGTCGATCTTGTCGGCCCCCGATGCGAAGTCGGTGATGGTGTCGTACTGGCTTGCTTTGGAATCGGCTACGAACAAGTAAGCGAAGCGGTCGTTCCCATTGCTGCCGGTGAGTTGGTCCGCACCAAATCCACCGGTAATGGTGTCGCTGCCGTTGTTGCCGTTGATTGTATCGTTGCCCGAGCCCCCGTAGATGGTATCATCCCCATCGTTGCCTTTGATTGTGTCATTGCCGGAGCCGCCGTAGAGAACGTCCGCTTTGCCGGTGCCGTTGACGGTATCACTGCTGGCCCCGGCGTAGATGATCTGACCTGTGTCGCCGCCGCCCGCGATGGTTTCGCCCCCCGGCGTTCCATACACGTTGGGGGGATCCGAGATCACGACAGATCCGGTGGCCAAGTAATCAAAATCGTTGGGGTCTGCGTCACTGGCGCCATGGATGGCGATGGTCACCACCTGCGTCGTACCATCGATGGCAGTGACCGCGAAGGTGTCGGTCAACGTGTCGCCGACCTCAAGCGACTGAACCACACTATTGTTGTTGTCGAGGGTGTAAGTCCATACGCCGGCTGCCGTCATGGCGAAGGTGCCGTAGCCGTCGTCGCTCGCGGTAGCCGAAGAGACCGCGGTAAAGGTGTTCGGCGGGTTGTCGACGTCTGTATCGGTGAGCGTGCCGGTCGCGAGGGGAAGCCCGGCCGAGAAAGTGCCTGCCTCGGTCACCGAGCCGGTCGTAGTGCCGGAAATGACGGCCGCGTCGTTGGTGCCTTGGATGGTGATCGTCACCACCTGCGGCGTTCCATCGAGGGTTGTTACAGTGAAACTGTCGATGAGTGTGCCGCCGACATTGAGCGCCTGTACCGCGCCGTTGGCGTTGTCGAGCGTGTAGGTCCACACGCCGGCGGCGCTTATCGCAAAAGTGCCATAACCGCTCGTGCTTGCCTTGGGCGAACTCACGGGTGTGAAAGTATTGGACGTATTGTCAACGTCGGCGGCAACGAGCGTGCCCGTTGCGCTCGGCGTGCCTGGTGTCGCGTTGGCAACGCCTCCGGCCTCGGTCAGCGAGCCGGCCGTGGCGCCGGAAATGATGGCGGCATCGTTGTTGCCGTGGATGGTAACCGTCACCACCTGGGCAGTTCCGTCCAGAGTGGTCACTGTGAACGTATCGATCAGTGTCTCGCCGGCATTGAGCGCCTGCACTGCAGGGTTGGCGTTGTCGAGGGTATAGGTCCACACGCCCGCCGCCGTCATGGTGAAGGTGCCGTAGCCGGCCGCGCTCGCCGTTGCCGTGCCGACTGCCGTGAAAACATTTGCGGTCGTGTCGACATCAGTGTCGGTGAGCGTGCCGGTCGCGGTGGAGGTGCCGGGGTTTGCATTGGCGATGCCGCCAGCCTCGATCACAGCACCGGTTGCCGCGCCGGAGATGATCGCCGCGTCACTGGCGCCGTGGATCGTGATCGTCACCACTTGGGCCGTGCCTCCGATCGTGGTCACCGTAAAGCTGTCGGTCAGCGTCTCGCCGGAATCGAGCGCTTGCACTGTGCTATTGGTGTTGTCGAGCGTGTAGGTCCACACGCCGGCTGCGGTCATCGTGAAGGTGCCATAGCCACTGGTGCTCGTTGCTGGCGAACTCACTGCCTTAAAGGTATTGGGCGGATCGTCGACGTCGGTGTCGGTGAGGGTACCGCTCGCAATCGGCGTGCCGGCTGTTCCGTTGGTGATATCGCCAGCCTCGACAACTGAGCCGGTCGTGGTTCCGGAGATGAATGCGGTGTCGTTGACGCCGTTAATGGCGATCGTGAAGGTCTGGCTGACAGAGGCGGATCCGTCGGAAACAGTCACCACGAAGCTCTCGGTCGTGGGCGCCGTCAGCGCGTTGATCGCGGCGCTGTTGGGCACGAACGTATAGGCGCCGCTCGCGCTGTTGACGTAGAGCGCCCCGTAGGGATCTGTCTTCGACAGATCGTATGTCACTCCGCCGATAACCGTGTTGCCGGCGCTCGCCCCGATGACGCCGAAGGTCAGCTTGGCATCACTATCGTTGCTGCTCGCGGTGAACGTCCCGCTCGTCGCCGTGAATGTGTCAAACACCACGGTATCGAGTTCGGCCGGGCCGGCTCCGATGCTCAGCGTCGGCGGTGCATGTATGATCAGGGGCACAGGGATGATGAACGGCGGGGCATGCGCAAGCGGATCTTGCAGTGCGGGAGCCTCGGGCGGAATGAAATTGATCGGCTGTAGCGGCTGGGATTTGACGAAGGGGGGTGTGCCCGACCCGTGGGGTCCTTGCCCTTGAAGATTGGCGAGCGCGTCCTGTTGCGCGGCCCTCAACTCCTCCATGTGAGCAGCAGTGTTCGTGACCTGGTTTACGCTGACCGAGGACCCCACCTTTTTGAGCACGATCGTCTCGCCGGGATCCTCGACGATGATGTGCCGTGGGATCGGCTCCTTCGTCACGAGCTCGAATGCGCCGTGGGCAAGGTCCTTGTAAGTGATGGAATCGTCATCCAGAATTGTCACATCCGGGTCCGCGGCCTCGCCATTTTTAGCGGCGGAGAAAGTCAAGGCTGCAAGCGTCAGGATCCCGAAACCGCCCGCGTGGCCCCGGGCGCGAATGCCTGCAACTGGCGTATTCAGCCGGAGCGACCCGGCTTCTGCCAGCCGGCCTGGCACGAAACCGAAGCTCCCTCGGCTCACGTCGAGCAAGGCCGAATGTGATATGCCTTCGGCTTCGAAGACAAATTCGCTCAGAGCGACGTGAGTGCCGCAGGCCAGGTTGAAAAGAGTACCGTCGATGAAGCGAATTGTAATCTGTCCGTCGGCACCGGTTTCTATCACGTCAGCCCGGTTGACCGGCGCACCAGCTACGGCTTGTGTGGCGACGCCGCTGGCTCGCCTGAGCGTACCGCAACCGATCACTGTATGAATGTGGCCGATGATTGGGACGGACAGGGCTATGGCGGCCTCGTTCCCAACCTGGATGCCGGACGCAACTGACATGGCTCGACCTCGCTTGGGTGATCGATTCAGGCTCGGCGCGCTGCCATGGTCTTGCTCGGCTCCGTCCTCGCCTAGGGACAACAAATATCCTGGGCGCCAGCAGCCGAAGGCTTGCCCGCCGAACTAATCAAGTCTGCTCTAGAGAGAGGCGCATTGCGCAGCGAACAGCGACGCGTACTTCCGATCCCCGCCGTGCCCTGCCCTCCCGTCAAAAGTGATTGAATTTACAAACGCGGAGCATTTAATTTGTGGCGTTTCCGTAACCCTGGAGATAAATTAAAACGATAAAACAAATTAAACAAGAATTATATATGATATTTTGTGGCAGCTAGGCTTCGCGGTTCAAAAAATGGGCCGACGACAGCGACAAGATCTTCTCAGAAAGGGTGGATCATGTGCAGATCTATGATAGCCGCATTGGCGACCAGCTTTGTTTTGGCGCTTGTCAGTTTCCTGCCGAGTGCGGCTCGAGCGCAAATCGATTCCGCCAAGCCCGCCGTCGTTAGCTCGTCATCGAAACCCATTGGTAAGGTAGTGGCGGCCACAGGCTCGGTCTCGATCGAGCATGCGGGCGCAGTGATCGTTCAGGCGAATGTCTCGGGTGAGCCCGGCCGGGCCAACACGGGCGATCCCGTATATCTCGGTGACGTGGTGCGGACCGGGGCCGACGGCCGAATCGGCATCAACTTTACGGACGGCACCTCGTTCAATCTGTCGAGCAATGCCCGTATGGTGTTGGATCATTATGTGTACGAGCCGGACGGCAAGTCTAATGCGACGCTGTTCAATCTCACCAGGGGAACGTTCACGTTTGTCGCTGGCAGTGTCGCAAAGACCGGCGACATGAAGGTCGATACTCCCGTCGCCACGCTAGGAATCCGAGGCACGACGCCGCATATCGAGATTTCGGATGATGGGTCAGTCAAATTCTCGACCCTGATCGAAGAGGGCAAAAGCAAGCTCCTGAAGAAGCCGCCGGCATCCGCAGCAGCGGAGCCCGATCGAAGCAGCAACCGCAGACTCAACATCTGTCGGGGATGTTGAGAACTTTGCTCGTTCCGAAGCGCCGTGATACCCGCAATGCCGGCCGGGCAGAGAGCCCCAGGGTTAGCCCTTCGTTCACGCAGTCAAACGCTTGGTTTGAAAATGATCGCAAGAGCCAGTGTCATCAAGACAGTGATGCTCATTTTCGTCATTGTGCTGTCCGGTCCGTCGGCTTTAGCGCAGAAGCCGAAGAAGGTCAGTTCGCTCAAGAATGTTGAACTGTGTAACGGCTCAGATCGCGTATTGCCCGAAGCTCGGATCGATGGCTGCACGGCGTTCATCGATGCGGGCGAGGGGACGGCGAACGGCTTCGCTGTCGCTCACAACAACAGGGGCAATGCCTACAGCGCCAAAACCGACTATGAACGCGCGATCAGTGATTTGGTTGAAGCGACCAGGCTCAATCCAGATTATGCGAAAGCTTTCAACAACCTCGGCGTGGCTTATCTGAGGAAAGGCGCGCACGACCTGGCCCTTGTCGCTTTTGGGGAGGCGCTCAAGCTCAACCCAAACTATGGCGCTGCTTTTGCCAACCGTGCGGCAGCCTACCTGAAGAGGAATGCGTACGACCGTGCAACGCAGGACTATGATGAAGCAATTCGCCTCGATCCGAATCTGGAGGCGGTGTGGAGCGGACGCTGTTGGGCCCGAGCCGTCCTCGGCGCCTTGCGGGCCGCGCTGGAAGACTGCGATAGGGCGCTTGAATCGGGATCAAACAATGCCGCAACATACGATTCGCGAGCTCTGATAAACCTGAAAATGGGGCAATTCTCCGCGGCTATCGACGACTACAATTTTGCGCTGCGGTTCGCGCCCAAGCTGGCACATGCGCTCTATGGCCGCGGAGTTGCCAGACTTAAGCTCGGCGACAGAGCTGGCGGCGATAGCGATATTAGCGCGGCAAGAAGAATCGACGCTGGAATTGGCGAGGACTTTGCCCGCTATGGAGTGCCGTCTAACGATTGACAAATCGCGGCGGCGCTGTTGCGTGGGTGTTAACAACTCCTTAACCGCCTGCGTCTCAACTCCAAAGCTGGGGGCCGACCACGCTCGATCCGGCAGGGCGTGCGGCCCCAATCAAAATATAGCATTAACAAGTCCTTAATTGGCGAGACCTACAGTCAATGGCACCGGCCGGCGCGATGGCCGGCTTGGATTGTCAGACCGGAAGAAATGCTGCCAATGGCGCAGAAGGCTGCCGATGGATTGTGGTCGCGAGCCCGCGCTTTGGCGCAGGGCCTGTCGCGTCATGTCTGCGCGGCGCCGCTGCTGGCAGCCGGCCTGCTGATCGGCTTCACGGCGCCTGTCCCGGCGGCCGATGCTATCCGGGGCGAGGCGACTTTCTCGGCCGGCGGCGGCTTTGCCCGTCTCGTGATCAAGCTCGGAGAGGACGTCCCCTCCGAGGTGACGACGGCCGGCTCCATTCTCGTCATCCGTTTCGACCGGCCGGTCGACGTTCCCGTCGACCGCGTCCCGGAAGGCGCGCCCGACTACGTCAACTCCGCCCGCCGCGATCCCGATGGCGGCGCCATCCGCCTGTCGCTGGCGCGGCGCGTCACCGTCAACACCATGAATGCCGGCGAACGTACCTTCATCGACCTCTTGCCGGAGGGTTGGAAGGGGCCGCCGCCGAGCCTGCCGATGGACGTGGTCAAGGAACTCGCCGAGCGCGCGCGCGTCGCCGAACGCGCGCTGCGCGCCCAGCGCGCCGCGGCGGAGAGCAAGAAGCGTCCGCAGATCCGCGTGCGCGCCTCGGTGCAGCCGACCTTCGTCCGCTTCGTATTCGAGATGCCCGACGGAGTCGGGGTATCCTCCGTGCTCAACGAGCAGAAGCTCACGCTCGCCTTCAACGCCAACCTCAATTTCGATCTGGCGGACGCGGTCGTCGCGGCGCCGCCGAACGTCGCCTCCATCAAGCAGAAGGCCGATATCGACCAGACCAGTGTCGAGATTGCGCTGATCGGCGATTCCGACGTGCATTCGTTCCGCGACGAGAAGAACTACGTCGTCGACATCTCCTTCCAGCCGGACAAGGGCAAGATGGCCGCGTCGGCGGAGGCTGCGATCGCGCAGGCCAAGCCCGCCGCTCATGGACCGGCGCCTGCGCCCGAGAAGCCGGCGGTCGAGAAGCCGAAGGAGGCGCAGCGCGAGATCGCGCCACCGACGTCCGAGACGATCGCGCGCGAAGCCAGGATCGACGTCAAGCCCGAGGTGAAGCCGGAAGCACCCGCCGCCATGCAGCCTGCTGAAGCGCCGAAGCCGATGCCGGCTCCTGCGTCCGAAGCCGCGCACGCTGCGCAAGCGCTCAAGGAAGCGCCCAAGGAAGTTTCAAAGACTGTCGCGCCAGTTGCAGAAACTGCGGTCGCGCCTGCCAAGCCGGTCATGGCCGAAGCGCCTCAGGAGGCCGTGAAGGAAGCTGCCAAGGAGCCCGTCAAAGAGCCGGTCAAGGCCGCGCCAGCAGAGGCGTCCGCCGCGCCGCAGCCGATTGGTGCCAGCGTCGATGTCCGTCGCGACAGCGACGGCCTGCGCGTGACCTTCCCGCTTCAGGTCGCAACGCCTGCGGCGGCGTTCCGCCGTGGCGACACCGTCTGGCTGGTGTTCGATACGGCGAAGCCGATCGACGTCGAGGCAATCCGCACCAGGGGCGGTGCGATGATCGGCGAGGTCGGCCGCGTCCCGCTCGAGAAGGGACAGGCGGTGCGCATCCGTCTCACCCGGCCGCTGGTCTATTCGCTGACGAGCGAGGAGGTCGGCAAACAGACCAACTGGCTCTTGACCCTCGCCGACAAAATCCAGGCGACGCCGCTGCCGCTGATGATCTCGCGCAACATCACCGACCCGGCGCTCGCCAACATCGCGATCCCCTTCGCCAATCCGGGGCTCCTGCACAAGCTCACCGATCCCGATGCCGGCGACACGCTTTATGTCGTCACCGCGCAACGGCCGGTGCGCGGCTTCATCAAGCGGCAGGACCTCGTCGATCTCGCGCTGCTGGAATCCGCGCATGGCATCGCGATCCGGCCGAATTCCGACGAGGTTGGCGTCGAGGTCGGGGCCGACAAGGTCATCCTCGGCAAGAAGGGCGGGCTGACGCTGTCGCCGGTCGACATCTCGGCCGAGCGCGCGCCGACCGCAGTGCGGCCGGTCTTCAGCCCCGAAGGCTGGCGCAAGGGCCAGTCGGAAAACTTCATCGCGCGTCAGAACGACCTGATCACCGCGATCTCCAGCGTCGAACCGGCGATGCGTTCGCTGCCGCGGCTCGACCTCGCGCAATTCTACATGTCGCGCGCGATGTATCACGAGGCCAAGGCCGTCACCGAATTGATGCTGGCCGATCCCCTCAACAAGGAGGAGAGCGGTGCGCTGATCATGCATGCGATCGCGAGCATCCTGATCGGCCGGCCGGCACAGGGCCTGAAGGACCTCGCCAATCCCGTGATCGGCAACAGCCACGATTCCCAGCTCTGGAAGGCGCTCGCCTATGCGCGCCAGGGCAAATGGGCGGACGCGCGCGAGAAGTTCAAGAACGTCGAATTCGCCATCGCCTCGCTGCCGCTCGACGTCCAGCGCATCGTGACGATGGAGGCGATGCGCGCTTCGCTCGAGGTGAAGGACTATGCCGGCGCCTCCAAGCGCCGCAGCGAGCTCGAGGTGGTCGGCGTTTCGCCCGAGGCCGCGCCCGGCTTCGCCGTGCTGCGCGGCCGGCTCGCCGAGGCGCTCGGCCACGACAAGGACGCGCTCGACGACTACAAGTTCGCGGCCGGCTCGTCGGACCGGCCGGCTGCGGCCGAGGCCAAGCAGCTCGAAGTCGCGCTGCGGCAGAAGCGCGACGAGATCGGCAAGGAAGACGCGTTGCGTGAGCTCGAAACGCTCGCGATGACCTGGCGCGGCGACTCGATCGAGGTCAAGACGCTCCAAATGCTGTCGCAGATGTTCGCCGAGAACGGGCGCTACCGGGACGCGCTCACCGCGGCGCGCACCGCGACAAAGCTGCAGCCGAACGCGGAAGCCTCGCGCCAGGCGCAGGATCTCGCCTCCGACCTGTTCACGCAGATCTTCCTAGGGCCCAAGGGCGACGAGCTGCCGCCGATCGAAGCGCTGGGGATGTTCTACGAGTTCCGCGAGCTGACGCCGATCGGCCGCCGCGGCGACGAACTGATCCGACGCCTCTCCGACCGTCTTGCCTCGATCGATCTGCTCGATCAGGCCGCCGAGCTCCTGCAATACCAGGTCGACCACCGCCTCGAGGGCGCGGCGCGTGCACAAGTCGCCGCGCGCCTGTCCATGATCTATCTGGCCAATCGCAGACCCGACATGGCGATCACGGCGTTGCGCGCGAGCCGTATCAGCGACCTCTCAGGTGAACTCAGGCAGCAACGCCTGCTGCTGGAGGCGCGTGCCCAGAGCGACGTCGGCCGCCACGACCTCGCGCTCGACATCGTCTCCAACGTTACGGGGCGCGAGGTGCTGCGGCTGCGCTCGGACATCTTCTGGGCGGCGCGGCGCTGGCGCGAATCCGCCGAGCAGATCGAGCTTTATTACGGCGAGCGCTTTCGCGACTTCAAGCCGCTCAATGCGGTGGAGAAAAGCGATATCATCCGCGCCGCCGTCGGGTATGCGCTCGCCGACGACTCGATCGGCATGTCGCGCTTCCGCGAGAAATATGCGCCGCTGATGAGCGAGAGCGCCGATCGGCTCGCCTTCGACATCGCGAGCAAACCGACCGGCGCCTCCAGCGCTGAATTCGCCGATATCGCCAAGCTGGCTGCCAGCGTCGACACGCTCGACGGCTTCCTGCGCGAGATGAAGCAGCGCTTCCCCGACGCAACCGCGCGGGCGCCGGCCTCGCCGCAAGCCAAGGACCAGTCCGACCACACCGGCTCGCTGCCCACGATCCCGGTGGTGCGGCAGATCAAGATGACGCGGTAGGATCGCTGCTCCTTCTGGGCCTCGCGACAGGCGCCCGTGAGCAAGCTCCTCGAAGTGACGGGGAGGGGCCGAAGACTATCGCCCAGGGGCGCGTACTCATCAACCCGATCAGCCCCGCGGACCTAGGCCACGTCCATTCAGTCTTTGAGACCGGACAATGGCCCGTTTGCCTTTGCTAGTCGGCTGAGGGCTTCAGGTCCATTGTGAGAAACATATGCTCCGCAAACCGACCTTAGGGCGTAGAAACAGGGAAGCAGCTAAGGGCCAGGAAGCGATCTTAACGGGCTTAGTTGAGCTTTACCCGCACCTGATAGATTGCCGAGGCCAAGGTCGAGGCAAGCACTAGCACGAGACCAAGCCCGATCATGGGGTTCCTTGCGATCACCGCCGCAAGCGATACCCCCAGCGCCGCGGCCAACATCTGCCAGAAACCCAACAGGGCGGAGGCAGCACCGGCGCGATCGCCGAATGGCGAAAGAGCTTGCGCACTGCAGAGCGGATTGACCATGCCCATGCCTAGCAGGAATACGCATGCGCCGACAAGAAATGGCAAAAAGCGCCCGTCGAAAAGCGCGAATAGCAACACCATGCCGCCACCGACACAGGCCAGCGCGAGGCCGATGCAAATCGATCGGTCGAGACCAAGATGCGGAACAATTTTTGTTGCGATAATGCCAGCGCTAAAGACGATCATGACAGTGCCTGCGAAGAACAGGCCGAGTTGCATGGGCGTGAAGTCGAGGCCTTCTATCAAGACACGCGGCAACGCCGAAAACATTGCAAACAGCGCACCTAAGATGAGGCTAACAGTTGCGGCAGGAACCAAGAAACGGCGGTCAGTCGATAGCGACCAGTAATTCTTGGCGATCGTCGAGGAATTGAACTCGGCGCGTGGCGCGTGGTGCGTTTCTCCGAAAGCCGCAAGAAATGCTGAAGCAGCGACGACGGCGAAGATACCGACGAACACAAATGCTGAACGCCAGCCAAAAAAATGATCCAGCGCGCCACCGACCAGGGGCGAGAATCCGGGCGCCGCTGCCATCGCAACCATAACAAAGGTGAGCACACGCGCTAGCTGTTCGCCCTGAAAGAGATCTCTTGCGATAGCTCGCGAAAGGACAGACGTGGCACATGCGCCACCGGCCTGCACAACGCGACCCATCAATAGTGCCGCCAAATCATTGGCTAACGCGCACCATATGCTACCTGCGAAAAATACAGCAAACCCGATCATCACGGGTACGCGCCGGCCGAAACGATCCGACAACGGACCGACAACAAGTTGTCCGACCGCGAACATGGCGAGGAATATGGTGATAGCTGACGTTACCTGAGCGCTGGAGACGCCTACCGCGACGGCGATACTCGGTAGCGAAGGCAACAGGATGTTGGTGGCCAACGTGCCACTCGCAGACAACGCAGCAAGAACGGCGACCTGAAGACCAAGCGGCACGACTCGAGCGAGCGGACGGTTTTCGACGTTGCTGGTCATAAGCCGCTTCGGATCAATGAATGATAACCATCATATCAACGACCCATTGAATGCGCAACCTGAGCATATTCCGGTATGTCACGAACCGCCGAACGCGCTCACGGTCCGCCTTGCGCTGGTAAGCTGAAGTGCACGCCTACAAACCTCGGGCCAGAGGGATGGGGTCGCTGACCGCTCCCCAGGCTCGCTACCCCCCGTAACTCTGCACCAGGCTCCCCGCCACCAACGACCAGCCGTCGACCAGCACGAAGAAGATCAGCTTGAACGGCAGCGAGATGGTCGCGGGCGGCAGCATCATCATGCCCATCGACATCAGCACGGACGCGACGACGAGGTCGATGATCAGGAAGGGAAGGAACAGCAGAAAACCGATCTCGAAAGCACGCTTCAGCTCCGAGATCATGAAAGCGGGGACGAGGATGCGTAAGCCGAGCTCGTCGGGGGTCGCGGGCGGCGGCTCGCCGGAGAGATCCAGGAACAGCTTGAGGTCCTTCTCGCGCACGTTCTTTTGCATGAAGCCGCGCAAGGGGACGGAGGCGCGCTGAAGCGCGTCCTCGACGCCGAGCTGATTGGCGACCAGCGGACGGATGCCTTCGTCGTAGGATTTTTGCAGGACCGGTCCCATCACGAAGAAGGTGAGGAACATCGCCAGCGCGATGATCACCGAGTTCGGCGGGGCGGTCGCTGTGCCCATCGCGGTGCGCAGCAGCGACAGCACGACCACGATGCGCGTGAACGACGTCATCATGATCAGGATCGACGGTGCGATCGACAGCACCGTCAGCAGCGCGATCAGCTGGATCGCGCGCTCGGTGACGCCGCCACCGCCAGCGCCTCCGCCGCCGAGATTGATGCTGATGTCCTGCGCATGCGCCGGCATCGCGAGCGAAGCCGCGCCGATCAGGACAGAAAGAAGAAAAACTCTACGCGGGAGGGCCGGCAGACTCACGAAGACGGCTTCGGACGGCCGAGCAACGAGGCCATCTCGTCTTCGAGATTTTCAAAGCTGGTCTTTTCCGGAGCCGGCTTTGCGGCAGGGGCCGCTGGTGCCGGCGGCTCGCTACGGGCCACACGCGGAGGAGCGGCCGGGGGCTCCGGGGCGACCGGAGGGGCAAGCGTCTCGCCGGCGGGGCGGCGCAGCGCAGCCTCGAGCCGCTGCGCCATCTCGGCGAGATTCTGCTCGGCGCTCGATGGCGCCGCAGGAGCGGGCGCCGGCGGCGGAACGGGCGGGGCCTGCGGCACAGGCGGAGGAGGAGCGGCTACGCGCTCGGCGCGCACTGGAGGCGCCTTCACCGGCTCGCTCTGGCGCGGCGGACGCGGCATCAGAGGGGGTTCGTTGCGCGCAACGCGCGGCGGAACAGGTTCGGGACGCAGCTCGCGCTCGGGGCGCGGCGCGATCGGCTCGGAGCCGAAGCCGGCCAGTGGCGGCTCGTTGCGGCGTTCGGCCAGCCCGGGAGCGGGCCGGCGCACCTCGTCGGCAAAGGAGGGGCGCGCGGGCCGCGGTGGCGGCTCGGGCATTTGCTGCTCGGGATGATCGAGCAGTTCGGGCCGCGGTGCTTCGTCGGCCCAGCTGCTGGAATCATGCATCGGTGCAAGACGCGGCGGCTCGGCGGCATTGGGACGCTGCGGGAGCTGGTCGCGGCCGGGCGCTGCACGCACGATGTTGGGTTCGACGACGATGTCGGTGGGGCCGCCGATCATCAGAAGATGCTCGACATTGTCACGCCGGACCAGCACCAGACGGCGGCGGCCGTCGACCGCGGCGGCATCGATCACGGCGAGCCGGGGCATCCGGCCGCGCTGGGTGTTGGCGCCGAGCCGGCTGGTGGCGAATCGGCGAACCAGCCATGCAGCGACGCCGATCAACCCCAGAACGACGATGAACGCGACGATGAAGGTGATAGGGCTGCCTTGCATACTTGTCCCCGACAAATGGCGCTTTTCTCGGGCCCGTGGTCAGATGCGCCAACCACCGGCTTACGTTGCCCCAAACTGCGATTTCTTAACGTCCCACGGCAAGTTTTGCCGTCCCCAACTCTTAATAACCCATGAATCGCTCGATCCAAAACGACTTCTTGGCCTGTGTACGCACCGCCAAGCGGTTGGGTTAATGCCGCTTTTGGAGGCGTAGAATCACGGGGTGCGCGCATTCGTGTCCCGGCGGGGGACAACTGCCTGCGACTCCTTAACCAGCTGTTAACCATACAGGCGGCAAATTCTGCCTAGCTTCGGTCCATGGGTCCTGCGAGGCGGAAGGAGCCGCAACGATGTCCATCAACGATCTTCCGGTGCTATCGGCGCTTCGCACCAAGATGCAATGGCACCAGGAGCGCCAGCGCGTCCTGTCCGAGAACGTCTCCAATTCCGACACGCCCAAATTCCGGCCGCGCGACCTCGTCGAGCCGCAGCTGGACAAGAGCGGGGCCGTCACGGGTTCGATGGGCCCCCTGACGCTCACCCGCACCAGCGGTTCCCACATGGCGCCGTCAGGCGCGGCTTCCGGATTCGACCAGAACAAGAATGCGGGTTTTGAGACCCGCCCCGCGGGCAACGCCGTCAATCTCGAAGAGGAGATGATGAAGGCCGCCAGCAACCAGATGGATTATGCGGCGGCGACCTCGCTCTATTCGAAGAGCCTGCACCTGCTCAAGACCGCGATCGGCAAAGGCTAGAGCTAGAGGAAGCGCATCATGGCGAATGACAGCAGCGACTTTGCCCGTTCGATGGCGATCGCGACCTCCGGTCTGCGGGCGCAGGCCGGGCGCATGCGGGTGATCTCGGAGAACATCGCGAACGCGGATTCGACATCACAAAGCGCTGGCGGCGATCCCTACCGGCGCAAGGTGCCGACCTTCTCCTCCGCGCTCGACCGCACACTCGACGCGCAGGTCGTCACCCTCGGCAGGATCAAACCCGACCAGTCCAATTTCCGCACCAAATACGAGCCGAACAATCCGGCGGCGGATGCGACCGGCAACGTCAAATATCCGAACGTGAACTCGGTGGTCGAGATGACCGACATGCGCGACGCGCAGCGGTCGTACGAGGCCAATCTCAACATCATCAGCGCGACGCGCCGGATGATCCAGCGCACCCTCGACATCCTCAAGAGCTGAACAGGACATTTGAACCATGGCAACACCGACAATTGCCGCCAACGCCTATGCAAACCTCGCCCGCGTGCTGGAGAGCAGCGGCGCCGGCAAGGGCAGCGAGCCGAGCGGGCAGTCCTTCGCCTCCCTTTTGAAAGACACTGTCGGCAGCGTCCTGGAGTCCGGCCGAAAATCCGATGCGCAGACGGTGGCGATGGCCGCCGGCAAGGCCAACGTGATGGACGTGGTGACGGCGGTCGCAGACACCGACGTCGCCGTGTCCACGCTGGTCTCGGTCCGCGACCGCGTGATTGCGGCCTATGAAGACATCATGAAGATGCCGATCTGATTTTCTCCGTCGTCATTGCGAGCGTAGCGAAGCAATCCAGAATCGTTCCGCGGTGGCAGTCTGGATTGCTTCGCTACGCTCGCAATGACGAGGAGAAGTTCGTGCGGTCCTCACCGAGCGGTGCGGATGAGACTTGAATAAAGGAACTGCGAAATGACCGGACCGGAAACCCTCGACGTCGCGCGCGATGCGATCTGGACCATCGTGATCGTGTCGTCGCCACTGATGGTGGTCGGCCTCGTGGTCGGCGTCGTCGTGTCGCTGTTCCAGGCGTTGACGCAGATCCAGGAGCAGACGCTGATCTACGTGCCGAAGATCCTGGCCATCTTTGCCACCATGCTGTTGGCCTTGCCGTTCATGGCCGACGCGCTGCATTCCCACATGCTGCGGATATCGTCGCGAATCATCGGCGGCTGAGGCACAATGCGCCCGTCATGCGCATCGACGTCTCGCTGCTGCCGGCGCTTGCCGCCTCCTTCATGCTCGCCTTTGCCCGGGTCGGCGCGATGGTGATGCTGTTGCCGGGGCTGGGCGAGACCAATATCCCGACACGGATCAAACTGTCGATCGCGCTGCTGCTCACGCTGATCATCCTGCCGCTGCATCGCAACGCCTATCAGGTCGACATGGGCTCGATCGCGCCGCTGCTGGTGCTGATGCTGCATGAGATTGTGATCGGCATCGTGCTGGGGGCGACCGCGCGGGTGACGTTGTCGGCGCTCCAGGTTGCCGGTTCCGTGATCGCACAGCAGATGGGGCTAGGTTTCGTCACCTCGGTCGATCCGACGCAAGGGCAGCAGGGCGTGCTGGTCGGTAACTTCCTGACGATACTGGCGGTCACGCTGCTGTTCGCCACCGACAGCCATCATCTGGTGATCGCGGCACTGAATGACAGCTACACGATCTTCGCGCCGGGCGAGACGGTGTCGAGCGGCGATATCGCCGCGCTGGCGACGCGCGCCTTTGCCGCCGCGTTCCGCCTCGGCTTGCAACTTTCCGGACCCTTCCTGGTGTTCGGCCTCGTCTTCAACATCGGGCTCGGCGTGCTGGCGCGGCTGATGCCGCAGATGCAGGTCTATTTCGTAGGCGTGCCGCTCTCGATCTTCGCCGGCTTCCTGGTGCTCGCCGTCGTGCTCACGGCGATGATGGGCACCTATCTCGACTATTTCATCGGTGTCATGCACCAGATGATGCCACTCAAGTGACCGGGTGATCGATGGCGGAAGACAACGATCCAGAGAGTCAAACAGAAGACCCGACGCAAAAACGTCTCGAAGAGGCGCTCGAACGCGGTGACGTCGCCAAGAGCCAGGAGATCAACACCTGGTTCATGATCGCGGGCGCCACGCTCGTGGTCTCGAGCTTCTCCGGATCGGTCGGCAGCGGGCTGTTGGCGCCGATGCGCAACCTGATCGCCAATTCCTGGATGATCAAGACCGACGGCAGGGCGCTGCTCGCCCTGATGCAGCAGATCGAAGTCGCGGTGCTGGCGGCGATGGGCGTGCCGCTGCTGATGCTGGTGCTGGCGGCAATTGCCGGCAACATGCTGCAGCACCGCCTGGTCTGGTCGGCCGAATCCCTCAAGCCCAAGTTCAGCAAGCTGTCGCCTGCCGAAGGCCTCAAGCGCATCTTCGGCAAGCAAGCGGCGGCAAACTTCCTCAAGGGTCTCGGCAAGCTGATCGTGCTCGGCGCGGTCATGACCACGATCCTGTGGCCGGAACGGCATCGCATGGAGGCGATGGTCAGGCTCGATCCGGCCGCCATGCTCGGCGCCACCACCAGCCTGACCATTCACCTGCTCGGCGCGGTGGTTGCGGCGCTCGCGATCATCGCCATCGGCGACTACTTCTTCCAGTATCGCAGCTGGTTCCAGCGGCAGAAGATGTCGCTCCAGGAGATCAAGGAAGAGTACAAGCAGTCCGAAGGCGATCCGCACATCAAGGGCAAGCTCAGGCAACTGCGCCAGCAGCGCTCCAAGAAGCGCATGATGGCGGCGGTTCCCAAGGCCTCTGTGATCATCACCAACCCGACCCACTATTCGATCGCGCTGTCCTACGAGCGCGGCATGTCTGCGCCGATCTGCGTCGCCAAGGGCGTCGACAACCTCGCTTTCAAGATCCGGGAGATCGCGCGCGAGCACGACATCCCGATCGTCGAGAACGTGCCGCTCGCCCGCGCGCTCTACGCCACCGTCGAGATCGACGAGGAAATCCCGACCGAGCACTACCATGCGGTGGCCGAAGTCATCGGCTACGTCATGCGTCTGAAGAGCGGATTTGGCGCCAGCCGGCAATAAAACCCCTGAAAAGTACTGGAAATGGCCGTAATCTGGGAATCAGCGTACCTTTCGCCCCTGCTGCCCTTGCGCCTGCGGGTCCGATTCAGGCAGGGAGGACCCTGCGCGCCCTGTAGCGCGTTGATTCTCTGCCGACAGGCTGTGCCAGCTTGAGATGACTGCCGAGACCGACCACGACCTCACACGCGAGCCCGTTGCGGCGCACGAGCCGTCGCCGCGCTCGGGCAGCATTGCGCTGGTGCTGCTGGTGGCTGCCGGCCTCGTCGCCGTCGCCGTCGGGCTGATGACGCTCGGGCGCGCGCAGGCCCAGCCCTATATTCTCGGCATCCTCGCCGTGCTGGCGATGGTCGGCCTGTTCAACCTGTTTGCCTTCGCCGCCGGCATCATCCGCTTCGTCGATCGCAATCTCGACGATCCCGTGATGGGGCGCATCGCCGACCACGCCTTCGACGGCCTCGCCGTGACCGACCCGCGCGGCCATGTGGTCTATTCCAATGCGGCCTATCTGACGCTGACCGGCGCCGCCGGCCCGCAGGACGTGCGCCCCGTGGAGCGCGTCTTCATCGGCAACCCCGACGTCTCCGAGGCGGTGTTCCGCCTGTTGAAAGCCGCGCGCGAAGGCAAGCGGCAGCAGGAAGAGGTGCGCATCTCCGGCAATGACGGCAGCCAGGGCCGCTGGCTGCGCATGCGGGTGCGGCCCCTCGGCACCGGCAAGCGCGAGACGAGATACGCAGTGTGGTCGATCGCCGACATCACCCGCGACCGCGAGCGCCAGGAGGACGTGTTCCAGGAACTCCAGCACGCGATCGAATATCTCGATCACGCGCCCTGCGGTTTCTTCTCGGTCAATCCGGCCGGGGAGCTCGCTTACGTCAACGCGACGCTGGCGAACTGGCTCGACTACGACCTCGCCGAGATCGGCTCGGGCGGGCTGAAGCTCACCGACATCGTCTCCGGCGATGGCGCTTCGCTGCTCACGGCGATCGTGGCGGTGCCGGGCGAAGTCAAGACGGAAGTCTTCGACATCGACCTGCGCATGCGCACCGGCAAGACCATGCCGGTGCGGCTCTATCACAAGCTCGCCTTCGGCGCCGACGGCGCGCCGGGCCCGTCGCGAACGCTGGTGATCAGCCGTGCCCGCGACGAGCGCAGCGATCCGGATCGCGCCGCCGAAGTGCGCTTCATGCGCTTCTTCGACCATACCCCGATGGCGATCGCCACCGTCGACCGCGGCGGCAACGTCGTGCGCGCCAATGCGCGCTACGCCAAGCTCGGGCAGGCGCTGGGGCTCGATAGCGCCAGCAAGTCGATCTTCCGCGCGGTCAATTCGCGCGACCGGCACCTTTTGATCGCGGCCATCAATCAGGCCGCGGAGGGCCAAGCCGACGTCGCGCCGGTCGAAGTGGCGCTCGAAGGAACCAAAGAGCGCTGGGGCCAGTTCTTCGTTACGCCGGTGGACGCGGCCGAGAACGATGCGGAAGTCGCCATCGTGCACATGCTCGAGACCACCGAGCGGCGCGCGCTGGAAAACCAGATCAACCAGTCGCAAAAGATGGAGACGGTCGGCCAGCTCGCCGGCGGCATCGCCCACGACTTCAACAACGTGCTCTCCGCCATCATGATGGCGAACGACTTCCTGCTGAACGCGCACAAGCCGACCGACCCGTCGTTCCAGGATATCATGCAGATCAAGCAGAACGCGACGCGGGCCGCCACGCTGGTGCGGCAGTTGCTGGCGTTCTCGCGGCGGCAGACGCTGCGGCCGCAGGTGCTCGACCTCGGCGATGCGCTCTCCGACCTCGCCATGCTGCTGCGCCGCCTGATCGGCGAGAAGGTGAAGCATGAGACCATCCACGGCCGCGATCTCTGGCCGGTCAAGGTCGACGTCTCCCAGTTCGAGCAGGTCATCGTCAACCTCGCGGTCAACGCGCGCGACGCCATGCCCGACGGCGGCAAGCTGATCATCCGCACCGCCAACGTCACCACCGAGGAAGCGGCCAGGCTGGCCTACAAGGGCATGCCGGCCGCGGACTACGTGCGGATCGAGGTCGCCGACACCGGTACCGGCATCCCCGCCGATATCCGCGACAAGATCTTCGAGCCGTTCTTCTCGACCAAGGAAGTCGGCAAGGGCACCGGCCTCGGGCTCTCCACTGTCTACGGCATCGTCAAGCAGACCGGCGGATTCATTTACGTGGACTCGGAGCCGGGGCAGGGCACCTCGTTCCACATCTTCCTGCCGCGCCATCATGCCGAGCCGGAGGTGCAGGTCGAGCAGCCGGCGCCGGTCGTTGGCGCCAGCAATGGTGCCGCGAAGGACGCCGGGCCTGCGGCGGACGCCAAGCCCCGCACCGATCTCACCGGACAGGGCACCATCCTCCTGGTCGAGGACGAAGAGGGCCTGCGCGCGCTCAACGCACGCGGTCTGCGCTCTCGCGGCTACACCGTGGTCGAGGCCGAGAATGGCGTCGAGGCGTTGGAGGTGCTGGAAGAACAGAGCGGCGGAATCGATCTCGTCGTGTCCGACGTCGTGATGCCGGAGATGGACGGCCCGACACTGCTCAAGGCGATGCGCGAGAAGAACCCCGACATCAAGTTCATCTTCGTCTCCGGTTACGCCGAAGACGCGTTCGAGAAGAGCCTGCCCGAAGGCCAGCAGTTCGACTTCCTGCCCAAGCCGTTCACGCTCAGCCAGCTCGTGGCGGCCGTGAAGGAGACGATGGCGAAGGCGGGGTGAGGGCCTCAACGCAATGATGACGGCAAAGCGGAATTCCCGTCGCCAAAGCGACCGGTAACCCGCGACCGCGGCTCCTTTGCACACCCGGCCAAGCCGCCGCCAAATATGGGCTTTTGCCACATCCCCGCGACTGAGGGCCGCAGCCATAAGTTCCGATAGTGGCTTCCTTTTTACGGAAGGCTGCCCATCTTAGGGACACGTCCCCATGCCGGGGATCTGGGAAACGAACATGAATTTCTCGCAACGCTCCCGCAGCATCTTCAAGACGATTGCCGTCGTGCTGGCGCTTGCGCTGCCGACTGCGCTGGCGATCTCGTCCGCCGACGCGCGCGTCGGTGGCGGCATGTCGTCGGGTTCGCGCGGTTCACGCACCTATTCGGCCCCGCCGTCGACCACGACCGCGCCGGGCTCGACCTCGCAGTTCAATCGGACCTACACCCAGCCGGGCGCAGGCATGAATTCGGCTGCCGCCGCACCCGCGCGCGGCGGCCTGTTCGGCCGGGCCGGCGGCTTCATGGGCGGCCTTGCGGCCGGCTTCCTCGGCGCAGGCCTGCTCGGCATGCTGTTCGGCGGTGGCCTGTTCGGCGGTCTTGGCGGCATGTCGTCGATCATCGGCCTGATCATCCAGATCGTGCTCGTGGTGCTCGTGGTTCGCTTGGCGATGTCCTGGTGGCAGCGCCGCCACACCCCGCAGGCGGCCTATGCCAACGCTGAAGCCGGTGCCGGTCCGGGACCGCAGGCGAACAACCGTAGTGGCCTTGGTGGCGGTCTTGGCGGCGGCTTCGGCTTCGGCGCCAACAACGCACCGCTCGAGATCAAGCCGGACGACTATGAGGCGTTCGAGCGCCTGCTCGGCGACGTCCAGTCCGCCTGGTCCAACGAGGACGTGGCCAAGCTGCACACGCTGGCGACGCCGGAAATGGTCTCCTATTTCGAGCAGGACCTCGGCCAGAACCGTGCGCGGAACGTCGTCAACAAGGTCAGCGATGTGAAGCTGATGCAGGGCGACCTCGCGGAATCCTGGCGCGAAGGCGAGACCGATTACGCGACGGTGGCGCTGCGCTTCGCGCTCACCGACAAGACGCTCGACCGCAATACCGGCGCAATTGTCGCCGGCAGCGAGCAGCCGGGCGAGGCCACCGAAGTCTGGACCTTTGCCCGACGTCCGGGCGGCGCCTGGGAACTGTCGGCGATCCAGCAGACCAACTGATCGCGCGTATAGCGACAAACGAGGGCGTCGTGCTTCGGCACGGCGCCCTTTTTGTTTGAGCGGCGCGTTTCCGGTCAGGCGGCCATTTGGGCGAAGCACTTAATTGCTTGTTGGCCGCGCAGAGCTGCCGCAATTTCGCGCCTGCCGGTCGGATGAGGAGATATTCCGTGAGCCAGTGTGTCGCGCGCCTCAGGACAAACTACGAAGGCATTGCCAGGAGTTCGTCCCTGCTGCTGGAGGCGATCGGAACGGCGTATGACCGGATCGAGGCCGAGCGCGACCGCAATTGCTGGATCTATCTTCGCCCGCGGCAGGAGGCACTCGAAGAATGCCATAAGCTGGTGGCGCGCGCGCGGACGGGCGAAAATCTTCCGCTGCTCGGCATTCCATTTGGTGTGAAGGACAATATCGACGTCGCGGGAATGCCGACCACTGCCGCATGTCCGGCGTTCAGCTATACGCCCTGGAATTCCGCGCATAGCGTCGAACGCCTCATCGCGGCCGGCGCAATTTGCCTCGGAAAGACCAATCTCGATCAGTTCGCCACAGGCCTATCCGGCGTGCGCTCGCCCCACGGCCCCTGCGCGTCGGTTGCCGACGCGCGCTATGTTGCCGGCGGCTCCAGTTCCGGGTCCGCGGTCGCCGTGGCGGCCGGGCACGTCGCCTTTGCGCTCGGCACCGATACCGGCGGCTCGGGGCGCATACCTGCCGGGTTCAACAACATCGTCGGAATCAAGCCGACCATTGGGCTGGTGTCATCACGTGGCCTGGTGCCGAACTGTCCGACGATCGATTGCGTGTCGGTATTCTGCAATACGGTCAGCGATGGCGAAGCGATTCTCGACATCATCGAAGGGTTTGATTTCGAAGATCCCTACAGCCGCCAGCCCAGAATTGTTTTCTCCGCCAACGGGCCGGCGCCATCATTCCGGTTCGGCCGCGTTGCGCCAGCGGATCTCGAATGCTTCGGCATGTCGGAATGCGGCGAACTTTACGAGAGCGCCTGCGAGCGTTTTTCTCATATCGGAGGAACGGCGATCGAGGTGGACTTCGCCCCATTCCGCCAGGCCGGGGAGTTGATGTTCAGCGGTCCCTGGGTCGCGGAGCGGCACTCTGCCATCGCTTCGCTCATCGACGTCCAATCCGGCTCCTTGCTTGATGTCACGAGGACCGTGCTGGACTCAGCCGCCGGCTATTCGGCGATCGACACGTTTGGTGCCATTCACCGGCTGCACCGGCTTCGCCGCGACGCCGAAGCAATCTTTGCCGGCATCGATGCCCTGGTGGTTCCGACTGCACCGCGGCCGTTCACACTGGAGGAGATGCATCGTGATCCGATCACCCTCAACAATCGTCTGGGCTACTACTCGTACTTTGCCAATCTACTCGATCTCTGCGGCGTCGCCGTTCCGAATGCGAAATTGCCAAACGGCATGCCCATGGGCGTGACCCTGCTGGCGCCGGCCTGGCACGATCGCGCGCTGATCGGACTGGCGCGGCGGTTCGAGGCGGGGCAGACGGATCGGCATTCGAATTAAAGTCTGGCGGCTAAAGGGCCGACATTATCCCATCGCCTGCCCGAGCGTAGAAACATCCAGAATCGAAATCACGGATCTTTCGTATCTGATCACGCCTTCGTCCTGGAGCCGCGCGAGTTGCACGGTCACCCATTGGCGGGTGGATCCGATGAGGTTGGCGAGATCCCCGTGGGTAAACGGTATGCCGACGACGATCTCACCGTCGCGCTTTACGCCGTAGACGTGAGACAGGAAGATCAGCAAGCTGTGCAGCCGCTCGGTGACCGAGCGCGTCCCAAGCATCTGAGCCATTGCCGAATAGCATCGCGCCTTGAATGCGAGGGCATCCAGCAAGGCGACGGCGATTGCCGGCGATTCAAGCGCAAGCCGCCGCAACGCCAGTCCGGGCATGAACGTCAAGCGGCTGCGCTCGGCCGCAACCGATGTCCACATGTGCGGGCCCGTCCCGAATATGTCGGGCCCGCCGACGAAGTTGCCGGGAAACCAATAGGCGAGCGTGACTTCGCGCCCCGACGGTGCCGCATAGTAGCTGCGTATGCGGCCCTCGCTGATCAGGTAAATTCCGGCCTGCGCGTCGCCCTGAGACCAAACCAGTTGGCCGGCTTCCAGGATCTTTTCGCGTCCGATCGCACGCAACCGGTTGCAATCAGCCCGGTTGAGACCATCCAGCAAGCCGGGCAGCGGTCTGACGAGATCGTCCGACTCCGCGAGCATCACACCTGCCGCAATCGCGCTGTTCGCCCTGTGCATGGCCGGCTCCGCATGTGAGACCCGGCATCGACTATTCAAGAACCATGCCAGCCCGCTGCGGTCCGCCTCGGACCCGAGGGCTCCGGGTCATCAGTCCGCGTCCGACTGATTGAACGCCCGCAACCCTTCTGCGCGGATGACGTCGAGACAATCCTTCTTGAGCGAAAGATAAGTTGGCTCGACCATGACAGAACTCGACCGTGGGCGCGGCAGCTTGACCGCGACTTCGCGCAGGATGCGGCCGGGTCCCGCGCTCATGATGAGAACGCGGTCGGCCAGCACGATGGCTTCATCGATGTCATGCGTCACGAATACGATTGTCGCCTTGATCCGGTCGCGCAACGCCAGCAGATTGTCCTGCATCACCGCGCGGGTCTGTGCGTCGAGCGCCCCGAAGGGCTCGTCCATCAGCAGCACACGGGGCTGATTGGCCAACGCTCGCGCGATCGCCACGCGCTGTTGCATGCCGCCGGACAGCGTGTTCGGATAAGCGTCGGCGAAACGCTTGAGGCCGACCATCGCGATCAGATCGTCGGCGATGGCATACGCTTCCGTCGTGGACTTCCCGAGCATCCTGGGACCGTGGGCGATGTTGCTGCGGACGGACTTCCAGGGGAAGAGATGCGGCTGCTGGAACACCATGCCGACATCGGGACGCGGACTGTAGACGGGCGCGCCCTCGACCAGGATCTCGCCTTCGAACGGCACTTCCAGCCCGGCGATCGTATTGAGCACCGTCGACTTGCCGCAGCCGGAGGGACCGGCGATGCAAACGAACTCGCCAGGCGCCACGTCAAACGAAACGCGATCGACCGCGATGATCTGCCCGCGCTTGGTGTCGAAAACGATGCTCAGGTTCGAGACTTGAATGGCCGGTTGTTTCCGCGCCGATTCGACGGAGGCAGGCGAACTTGCCAGCGCCAGGTTCATGCCCGATCGAGATCCCGACATCAGCGCCACCAGACGATACGTTCGGCAAGAGCCGCAAACAGCCGGTCGGCGATGAACGAAATCAACCCGAGCGCTGCGAGCCCGCCCATGACCTGGCCCGTTTGCAAATTCTGCTGCGCAATTTCGATCCTGTAGACAATGCCGGCGAAAGCGCCAGCCAGTTCAGCCGCGACAAGCGTGTAGAAGGAGATGCTGACGGCGGTGCGCAACCCGACCACAATGTAGGGAAGCGCGCCCAATAGCACGATCTCCTGCAGCATCTGCCGTCGGGGCGTGCCGAGCATCAACGCCGCCCGAATAAGGCCACGGTCGACCTTCTGCACGCCGATGTGAGTCGAAAGCCATACCGTAAAGAATACGCCCCATACGACGAGGAACAATTTTCCCGCCTCCGACAGGCCGAACCAGAGAATGACGATCGGCACGAACGCAATCGGCGGAATTGGCCGCAAGATATGGAATAGCGGGGACAGCAAGCTCGAGATAAGGGGGAATTGGCCGGTGAGGACACCGAGGAGGATGCCGAGCGCGCCGCCTATGATGAATCCCGTCGTGACGCGAAAGAGGCTGGCCAACAGATCGCTAAAGAACTGTCCGCTTCGTATCCATTCAAGCACGGCCGCAGCAACCACCGTCGGCGGCGGAAACAGCACCATGTTGACGATCCCGGAACGGGAGATCAGTTCCCAGAGCCCAATGAACAAGGGAAGCGAAAGCGCCCCGACCAGAATATTGAGGCGGCGAAGCCGAACCGAATTCGGCAGCCGAGCGCGACTGACAGTGCGGATGGCAATATCGCGTCCTGCTGAAGTGGCTTCCTGCATGGCCGCGCGGGTGCCTATTTCCACGACAGGGTGACGCGTGCGGGATCGACCTTTTTCAGTGGCTCGGTGACGACGACCTTGCTGAAGTCGGGCATCGCCGCTCCCGGAGGATGGTTGCCGCTCTCGAGGCGCCATGCGGAATGGGTCTTCAGAATCTCGATCAGCCGGTCGTCGAGACGCACCCCGTAAACATAGTCGGTCCAGATGGGGGCGAGTTCGTCCCGCTTCATTCCAACCGCGTCCGCCACTGTCGTGATTGCTTCATCCGGGTGTGCCTTCATCCAGATCTCGGCATCGATCAGTGCGGCGATGAATTTCTCGACCAACACCGGGTTGGCGTCCAGGTAGGGCTTCATGACGACGATATTGAACGTCTCGGAATAGGTGCCCTTTGTATCTACCTCAGCGACGGCTTCGCCCAGGGCCTTCTTCGCGTTGGCGACGTGGGGCTCCCAGGTGTCGATCGCGTCGATGCTTCCGGCGGCCAGTGCCGGCAGCATCTCCTGCGGCCGCAGATTGACGAGGGTGACATCCTTGGGCGTCAATCCCGCCGACTTCAGCAAGGTCGCCGTGTAAACCTCGCTACCAGTGCCGGCAGTGAAGGCGATTCGCTTGCCGCGAAGATCTGCCCTGGTCTTGACGCCCGCCTTGGCCGCGACGAGCGTCTTGAGATCGGAATATTCCATCCCGGCGACGAAGGCGATGGGCTGGTTTGCCATCGTCGAAGCGGTGACCGGCGCCTCCGCCGTGGTCGCGATGTCGGCACCGCCCCCGATCACGGTGTCCAGGCACTGCTTGCCGGACGTGAAGTTCGAAACCGTGATGTCCAGTCCGTGCTTTTCGAAAATTCCTTTCGACTTTGCGACGATCGCAAGGCCGGAGATCGGTGCGAGATTTTGTGCCAGCCGGGCTTTGAGCAGTTCCGCGGCCAAGGCGCAGTTCGGACCGATGGCAAGACCGACGGCAAGACAGCAAAGGGTGGCGCGGCCGGCAATTGTCGTGATTGGGCGGATTGTGGTCCGGTGCATGACGATCTCCCCTTGCGCCGCGCCCTGCGCAGCCCCGATGTGATCGCGGATACCGCCCTGAACGGTCCCCGCCACAGTCCCCGCGTCCTCCCCTGGACGATCACTTGAGGATCGGCCCATTTGGTATGCTCGCCCGGCACCATTGTCCCGGGAAGCAATTAATCGACATGGCAGTCGGGAAGCGGCCGGGAATCGTCGGCGATCCCGCTGACCAACTGATCGCAGACGGCATGAAAAACCAGGGCATCGTGCTTCCTGCACCGCGCCTTTTTCTTTTGGGCGTCTCGCATTGCGGCATCGGAATAAGCGGGCCTGCGTCGGGTTGAAATCTGGCGGCCAACGACAACACAAAGGGAGGACAGGATGATCCGCATTGAGAGATCCGTGACGATTTCAGGCCTCGCGCTCGCTGCGGCCTTGCTTGCGGCGCCATCGGCGCAGGCGCAGTCGGCGAACATGACGTTCTTCGTGACTTCCAGCGGTCCTGGCAAAGGCGCTGATCTCGGCGGTCTGGAGGGGGCCGATGCGCAGTGCCAGAAGCTGGCCCTGGCCGGCGGCGCCGGCAGTAAGACCTGGCGCGCCTATCTCTCCACGCAGGCCGCCGACGGCAAGCCGGCCGTCAACGCGCGCGACCGCATCGGCAAGGGACCGTGGCAGAACGCCAAGGGCGTGGAAATCGCCAAGGACGTGGCCGATTTGCACAGCGCCAACAAGATCAGCAAGGAGACAGCGCTGACCGAGAAGGGCGAGATTGTAAACGGCTATGGCGACCAGCCTAACCGGCACGACATTCTCACGGGATCGCAGTCCGACGGCACCGCGTTTGCGGGTCCCGACGACCGCACCTGCAAAAACTGGACGTCGAGTACGCAAGGCGCGGCGATGCTCGGCCACTCCGACATCAACGGCCCTGCGACCAACCCGACGGTCAAATCCTGGAACACCGCACACCCCTCGCGCGGACCCGATGGCGGCTGCTCGCAGGCCGATCTGAAGAGCACCGGCGGCGACGGCTTGCTCTATTGCTTCGCATCGAATTGAGGCTTCCGTCATTGCGAGGAGCGCAGCGACGAAGCAATCCAGAGTCCCTCCAGGGTGACAGTCTGGATTGCTTCGCTGCGCTCGCAATGACGGAGCGTGTGGTGCCGCCCTTCCGCCCCATCCTGACGGAACCTTGTCGCGCGTGATAGATTGGTCCTGTCGCTTCCACGCTCACGGACCCTTCCATGAAATACGAGCTCTATTATTGGCCCGAGATCCAGGGCCGCGGTGAATATGTGCGGCTGGCGCTGGAGGAGGCGGGCGCGGCATACGTCGACATGGCGCGTGGCCCACGCGGCACAGCTGCGATGATGAAGATGATGGATGCGCACAAGGGCACGCCGCCCTTTGCACCGCCGTTCCTCAAAGCCGGCAAGCTCGTCATCGGCCAGACCGCGAACATCCTGCTCTATCTCGGCGCCCGCCACGCCCTCGCCCCGAAGTCGGAAGCGGGTCAACTCTGGGTGCATCAGCTCCAGCTGACGATCACCGATTTCGTGGTCGAGATTCACGACACCCATCACCCGCTCGGGCCCTCGCTCTACTACGAAGATCAGAAACCGCCGGCAAAGAAGCGCACCGCCGACTTCTGGGGCGAGCGCGTGCCGAAATATCTCGGCTATTTCGAGCACCTCCTTCAGGACAATGGCGGCGCCTATGTCACCGGCCGCAGGTTGACCTATGTCGATCTCTCGCTGTTCCAGATCGTCGCGGGGCTGCGCTATGCGTTTCCGAAGCGGATGAAGGCGTTCGAGACCGATATCCCGGGTCTCGTCGGCCTGCACGACCGCGTTGCCGCGCGGCCGAACATCAAGACCTATCTTGAAAGCGAGCGCCGCATTCCGTTCAACGAGCAGGGCATCTTCCGCCGCTACCGCGAGTTGGATGGCTAGCCGGTCCGAAGGGAAGTGCACAGCAGAGTGATGCGCGCGCTCACCACACGCCAGGCAGCAGGCGATAGCGCACGCGCGACACATAGTCGGCATAGCCCGGGAGGCCCTCGCGTAGCGTGCGCTCCTCGATGCGAATGCGGACCGCAAACAAGACGAGGAACAAGGGCGCCATCAGAATTCCCCACCATGAGCCCAGAAGCAGCGGTACGCCGGCGAAGAACAGGATCATGCCGCTGTACATGGGATGGCGTACATGGGCATAAGGTCCCGTCGAGATCACGCGCTGCGCGCGCTCGGCTTGCAGCTTCACCACGGGCGCCGCGAACGAGTTCTCGCGGAAAACCCAGAGGATGAACAGCGTCGAAAGCAGGAACAGGGCGAGGCCGAGCATCTGCAGCGCCATCGGCATGTCGGAGGACAGCGTACGCCGGTCGAGCCCCATCGCCGCCAGCCAGACCAGCATCGCGACGACGAAGATGGTCATGAACACCTTGTCGGCAGCGGGCTGGTCCTTTTGCAGGACCGGCCGCAGGCGTTCGGCGAGCAGTGCGGGGTCGACCCGGTAAAGCCACCAGCCGCAGAGCGGGCCGAGCAGGGCGGAGGTCGCGAGGAACACCCAGGCCGAAGGCCAATGCAGGGTCCCGGCGGACGCGAACAGCAGCGCGCCCATGGCGGCGGTGGTGATCGTGCTCTGCAACAGGAGTCTTGCGATCATGCGCAGGTCTCAGGGTAGCCGCGCACGATATTGGTCCCGGTATCCGGCAAAGATGCGGCCGGACACGCGAAAAGCCCGATCGACCGGATCGGGCATTTCATCTTCGACGCGGCTGATCAGGCGAGCTGATCGATCCGCGTACCCTGACCCGGCGGCAGCGGCGCGGGCGGCGGCGGCTTATAGGTCGGGTCGTTGTCCTTGGTCTTGATCTGATCGTCCTGCTGCTTGGTCGTGTCGTAGCTCGGCACCACGATCGCGATCGGCGGCGGCGAAACGGTAGAAACGCTCATCCACAAATCCTCACATATGGAAACAATTGACCCTGCGCCGCGAGACGCGAAATTTCCTTCAAGCCAATCGTTAAAATGCGAGGGATCCGGTGCGGTGGAATGTGCTCTCGGACCTCTCCTCGTCATTGCGAGGAGCCCTTGCGACGAAGCAATCCAGTATGTCACCGCAGAGACAGTCTGGATTGCTTCGCTACGCTCGCAATGACGGAGTGTGTGGAAAGAGGGGGGCGCCCCGCCTATTCGTCCTTGCCGCGCGTGATCGCGATGGACGCATCCGTCTTGGTGCGGGTGCATTCCATGTTCAGACGCCGGTAACGCATGCTGATCTTGTCGCCGCGCAAGAGCCCCATCCGCTTCAGGCAGCGTGTCGCGCCCGTCGTCGTATCGTCCTTGGTCACGGTGAAGACGATCGCTGCCGTCGACCCCACCAGCGCCAGGAACTCCGGCTTGGGCTTGCGATCGCCCTTGGCATAGAGCTCGATCGAATATTTGTCGCCACGGCAAGCCACGGACAATTCCTTGGCCGCGGGGTGGGTGAGGTAGACGACGTTGGCGGCGCGAAAATTCACCTTGAGTCTATCGACCTGGTTCGCCAGCTCCTTGGCGCTGTCGTCGCAGCGGTCCGCGCGGGCGGGCGAGGCGAGGGTCACAAGGCCGGTGATGGCGGCGGCGACCAGGATCGCGCCGCGGACGTGCAAGTTCAATGTCATGATGAAGAGCCCCTTAGCGGGCGCATTCAACCGTCGTCCCGCGCGCAGCGCAAGGGGCGCGCCCAGGGTCTTCACCGGCATCATGAGGATACGTGTCCGCCCGGGAGCCGCCGAAAAAGGTCGCCATGCCGCCGAATCGGGATGCCCCGACCGCACCAGAGCGCCTTCCCTTTGCGGCAAAAAAGCTTAGAACGCTTCTATGAAATGGGCCCATGCGAGGGCTCCAAAACCCCGAGATTCCAGCCCATGAACGCTCCCACCGCCTTCCCCGATCCCGCAAAGCCTGTTCCGCCCTACAGGCACACGCCGCTGTTTCCGCTGGGCAAGGACGAGACGCCCTACAAGAAGGTCACGACCGAGGGCGTGCGGGTCGAGAAGGTCTTGGGCCGGGACATGCTGGTGGTGTCGCGTGAGGCGCTGCGGGCCCTGTCGGAAGCGGCCTTTGGCGACATCAACCACTATTTGCGGCCGGGTCATCTGAAGCAGCTCCGCGCGATCCTGGAGGACGGCGAGGCCAGCCCGAACGACAAGTTCGTCGCGCTGGACTTCCTGAAGAACGCCAACATCGCTGCCGGCGGCGTGCTGCCGATGTGCCAGGACACCGGCACCGCGATCATCATGGGCAAGAAAGGCTGCAACGTCATCACCGACGGTGACGACGAGGCGGCGCTGTCGGAAGGCGCGCGCGATGCTTACCTCCGCCGCAATTTGCGCTACTCGCAGGTTGCGCCCTTGTCGATGTACGAGGAGAAGAACACCGCCAACAACATGCCGGCGCAGTGCGAGATCTATGCCGAAGGTGATGATGCCTACAAGTTCATGTTCATGGCGAAGGGCGGCGGTTCCGCCAACAAGAGTTTTCTATTCCAGGCAACGCCTTCGGTGCTGACCAAGGACCGGCTGCTCGCCTTCCTCAAGGAGAAAGTGTTGACGCTGGGCACTGCAGCGTGCCCGCCTTATCACCTCGCGATCGTGATCGGTGGCACCTCGGCCGAGCTCTGCATGAAGACGGTGAAGCTGGCGTCGGCCCGCTATCTCGATGCGCTGCCGACACACGGCTCGCCCGACGGCAACGCCTTCCGCGACGTCGAGATGGAGCAGGAAATTCTAAGGATGACGCAGTCGCTCGGCGTCGGCGCGCAGTTCGGCGGAAAATATTTCTGCCACGACGTGCGCGTGATCCGCATGCCGCGTCATGGCGCCTCGCTCCCGATCGGGCTCGGCGTCTCCTGCTCGGCCGATCGCCAGGTGCTCGGCAAGATCACCAAGGAGGGCGTCTATCTCGAAGAGCTCGAGCACAACCCGGCGCAGTACCTGCCTGAGCTCGAGCAGTCGCTGGGCGGCGAGGTCGTCAAGATCGACCTCAACCAGCCGATGAAGGATATCCTGGCGACGTTCGCGAAATATCCGACCAAGACGCGGGTCTCGATGACCGGCACCATGATCGTTGCGCGCGATTCCGCGCATGCCAAGCTGCGCGAGCGGCTCGACAAGGGCGAGCCGTTGCCGGACTATTTCAAGAACCATCCCGTCTATTACGCGGGCCCCGCCAAGACGCCCGAGGGCTACGCCTCCGGTGCGTTCGGCCCGACCACCGCGGGCCGCATGGATTCCTTTGTCGATCAGTTCCAGGCCGCCGGCGGCTCGATGGTGATGGTCGCCAAGGGCAACCGCGCGCCGGCCGTGCGCGAGGCCTGCAAGAAATATGGCGGCTTCTATCTCGGCTCGATCGGCGGTGCCGCGGCGAATCTCGCCGAGCACTGCATCAAGAAGGTCGAGGTGCTCGAATATCCCGAGCTCGGCATGGAAGCGATCTGGCGCATCGAGGTCGTAGACTTCCCGGCGTTCATCATCATCGACGACAAGGGCAACGACTTCTTCAAGGAGTTGAATCTGGGCTGAGGCCGCGTTCCCCGGACGCTGCGCAGCATGAAATGGTGCGCAGCTGATCCGGGTCCACGTGGCGGCATGGGTCCCGGCTCTGCGACGCACCGCTTCGCGCTGCATCGCGTCCGGGACACGAGACTTACTCGCTCAACTGCAATTCGTGACCTGGTTGGAGCACAGGCCGCGCCACCAGCCGCGGACGCCGTCCTCGCTTTCGACGAGGCCCCAGAGGCCGCTGCAAGCAAAGATGTGCTTCGGGCCGCCATCGGTGTCGATGGGGCCGCCGAGCTCGCGCTGGGCCGGCATCCACTTCGCATCGACGAAAGGCGCCTGGAATAGGCCGCCCATGCGTGTCGCGCCATTGGCGTAGGACGCGCCGACCTTGTTGGAGGCGACCCAGCCGCGTCCGGCATAGGGCTTTGGCGCGCTACGCGGATATTTCTTGTCGTCCTCGTAGTCCTTGCCCGGCGGCTTGGCGCCTTCGATCAGAAACCAGCCGTTCCTGAAGCCGATGATGCGGAATTCGGTGAGCCAGCCGCCATCGGGCGTGTTCTCGCTGCCGCCGAGCTTGAGGCGGTAGGGCGGCGGAAGCGTACCGAGCACACGCGCCTTGACCGATGGTTCGGCACGCACGTTGAGGCCATTGGGATCCTTGTCCACGGACCAGGCGCCGAGATCGCAGGGCTCGGTGCCGTCGGGGAGCGTTGACCGCTTGGCGACGAGTTCGGCGTGCAGCTTTGCGAACTCAGTGTCGTCGTTGTCAGGATCCGGCCCATTACGCGGCTTCAATTCGGCTGAGACTGCGCGTGTCGCATCCGGCGTCAGCGCGACCACGAGAGCCTGGCGCGCAGCGAACACGCTTGCAGGTGACTTGGGATCGTTCGACGAGGTCGGATAAACGGCGAGGTAGCCCGTCGACCCTTCGGTTCGATAGGCCGTGCCGGCGACATAGCCTGCCGGTATCATGGCGAGCGCGCTTGCCCGCCACGGCGGTTCGGCATCGTCCGCGCGCGCCGCTTGTGTCGCGACACACAGGATCGTCGCCGCGATGAGACGGAGCGCTCGCATCGGTGCGGCGCGGGCTTACGCGCGCGTGCCGGTGAACGGGAAGCTGCCCATCGGGCCGATGCCCATCTCCCCGCTCATGCTGTCGCCGGAAACGGTTCCGATGAACTCGAGCGTCAACGGCATCGGATTGGTGATCGAGACCTTCCAGTTGACGGCATCGCCGCTGACGGTGCCGTCGAAAATCTCCGCGGTATTGCCTTCCGCACCCTGCGTACCCGTAAGCGTGCCGCCCGCGGCAGTCAGGCTCAGCGTCGCCTTGCGCTCGCCCATGGGCGTCGTCATGGTCAGAGTCCAGTTGCCGTCCACGGCCATTCGCGTCTCCCATATCCCGGCGGACCGCGACGATCCGCGGACCAGTCCCGGCCGAGCGTATAGCGCAACTCGCAGCAGCTGCCTAACGCTCCGTAGGAGGCATTTAGGCGCGGGCGGCGGCGCGCCGTCGGCTGGTGACGATGAGGCGGAGCACGACATATTGCACGGCGAAGGCGAGGATCTTGCCGCCGCCCGCGACCACCGTGAGATAGAACGCCCACAGTTTCAGATCGCCTGTGGAGGCGACGGCGATCATTCCGGCGCCGATCACGAACATCAGCGCCGCCCAGGCATAGCCCGCTGCCGTCACATATTCCGGAACGGTCTCGACGACGATCGGCGGCATGTAGCGCAGCATCCAGCCGCGCTTGAGCATGATGGCGCCGATCGCGAAATGCGCGATCGAGGGCTTTGCGAGCATAAAGCGGGGATCGTTGGTGAGCAGCGTGACCGTGCCGAGCACGACGACGAGTGCGACGCTCGCATAGGTCATGTAATTGAGCTGCTGCCCCTTGACGCGCGCGTAGATCACCTGCGCGATCGCTCCGGCAATCGCCACCGACGTTGCCAGGACGACGTTGTCGGTAACGAGGTAGATGACCAGGAAGACGATGGCGGAGAAGAGGTCGGAGGCGAGGCGGGCGAATACGTCCTTCATCGTCGATCCTGTTCAGCGGGAGTTGGACAAGGCGCTGGCCGGCGCACCGTACTTGATCTGCCGATATTCGGGATACCATTTTGTGAAGTAGATCGCGCTGTTGCGGGCGGCGAAGGCGACCGCTAGGCTCGACCAGAGCGGCAGGCCGGGGACGTAGAGCAGCACGAGATTGGCGGCCGCCATCAGCAGCGCAGCCGCAGTCCATGCGCCGGTGATGACGTAGTTGGCATAGAGAAAGCCGGGCATTGCCGCGGTCTCGGCCGGCACGGATTCGAGCGCGTATTGCAGCGTGAAAGGGCGGCGGACCAGCATCGAGCCGAGCGAGATGACGAAGATGCCGATGTCGATCGACAGCTTGACACCGAGCGTCCCGAGCGCGGGGTTGAACAGCGCGAGGTGGAAGCCGATTGCGGCGAATAACAGCGCCGAGCCCACGGCCAGGATCTTCACCGAGCGGCCGCGCACGACATCGATCGCCACGGTCGCGAGACAGATCGCCGACGCCGCGAACACGCTGATCGTGGCCGATGTCATCAGCATCAGGAAGGTGAACGCGCCGTAGGGCGCGAGGATCAGGAAAATCGCCATGGTCCGCCTCGGTCAGGCCTTATCTTTACGGTGTAAAGATCAGTAAGTCAGGAGCAAGGCGGGGTCAAGCAAAATCTTTACAGTGTCAAAATGACGTAGGCGACTTCCAAAAATTCAGTGACTGCAACGGCTTGGGCGGCCATCTCGTCGATGAATCCGGCCCAGGGCAGGTGCGAGAGGACAGGTAACGCGCAGGCGGCCGAGAGGACGAAGGCGAGCAGGATGCCGCCGTTGAAGATGGTTTGGCCGCTCCGCCGCGGCCGGATCATCTGAAGTGTGAGCGCGGCGCAGATCAGGACGAGGACGACGAGATAGTCCGCGATGAGCGAAGACATATGCATGAGAGACCTTTTGATGACATCCTCGATGACGAGGAACAGCTACTGCGCGTCGACCCAATTGCCGTGAAAGCCGTCGGGCACCCGATGGCCGAGCTGCACCAGCGCGACGGGGCCGGCCTCGACATCTCCAGCGTTGAACACGGCGAGGTCGCTGCGGTTCTCCCGCGCGCGCCAGACCACCGCCAGCAGCCAGCCATCGCCTTCCGCCGCATCCTTCGACCGCTCGACGAACACGGGCTCGGAGATGGTGTCGCCGGCCGGCAGCAGATAATGGCCGAGGCGCTTGCCATTGCCGTCGACATGGACGACGCCGGATAGCGCACCGAACATCGGCAGCTTCGGATTGGCGCAGGCGTACCAGCCGTGACGGTTCATCAAGCCGGCGCGGCGGTCGTCGATGCGCGGGAATTCGCCGGTGAGATCGTCGAGATAGGTCTGTTGGAAGCGGTCGGTGTCGCCTGAGAGATCAAACGTCCAGCGGCAATGGCGGGCGCGCGACTTCTCCGGATCGGTCGGCCGGCCGTCGGGATGCGTAAATAATGGTGCTTCCTCGAACTGCATGACGTCGGTGATGATGCGGTTGCCGTCCTCCCACGCATTCATGACGTGGAAGACGTAACAGGCTTCAGCGCGAAACCAGACGATGTCCTTCGCCGTGCCGTTGCGTTTCATCACGCCGACATAGGCGCCCTTGTCCGGCTCCCAGGCATAGGGCGGCCGCCCGCTCATCGCGCGCTCCATGCTGCCGGTGATGGGCAGGATCGGAAACAGCACATGGTTCTCGGTGACGATGAAGTCGTGCACCATGCTGGCATAGGGCGCCTCGAAACGTTCGAAGCGTGTCGCCTTGCCGGACGCGTCGATCGAGCCGTAGGAGAGGGCGGGCGTTAGCGGTCCCGCGGCATTGTAGCCGAAGAACACCAGCTCGCCCGTCACGGGATCGATCTTGGGATGCGCGGTAAAACTGCCGGCGACGCGGCTCTGATAATTGTGATAGCCGCGCGTTGCGAGCGTGCCCGGCTCGATCTCGGTCGGCAGATGGGCTTCTTCCAGCGCCAGCAGCTTGCCGGCATGGAAGATGATGTTGGTATTCGCGACGCCGCTGTCGGTGAGGTCTTGCGGCGCATCCGGCAGCTTGCGGCCAAAGCCGCCGACCAGCGCGCGGCCGGCATCGTGCTCGGCCAGCCATTTCGGCGTGCGGATCCAGCGGTTGCGATAGCTGGCCCGGCCGTTCTCGAGCTGAAAGGCGTGCAGCATGCCGTCGCCGACGAACCAGTGCGCGCCAGGCGAGTCGAACTGCGGGTTGGGACCATTGCGATACAGCGTGCCGTTCAGCTCGCGTGGCAATTCACCGATGATTTTCAGGAAGGGCGCGTCGGCCTCGAATGGAATCGGACCGAGGTTATGGCGGCGTTCGGCAACGGCGTCCTGCTGCACAGCGTATCCCTCTTTATCTTTACATCGTAAAGATCCAATTAGCCGTACGAGGGGCGCTGGTCAAGTGAAATCTTTACACTGTCAATATTGCGTCCTATAGCTGCCTCATGGGCAAGAGCGAAATCAGGACAGCAACCGCGCGCGGTGTGCGCACCCCAAAGAAGGCGAGCGCGCCAACGCGTCCCGCGCCACGGCCGGCGCGCGTCAAGGCCGAGGCGCCCTATCATCACGGCGCGCTGCGCGAGGCGCTGCTTCAGGCCGCCGAACGGGTACTGGAGCGTGACGGGCTCGCCGGCCTGACATTGCGCGCGGTGGCGCGCGAGGCGGGCGTCTCGCATGCCGCGCCCACCCATCATTTCGGCGACCTCACCGGGCTTCTCAGTGAGCTCGCGGCGGTCGGCTTCCGCCAGTTCAATGCGGCGATGGCGTCGTCCTCCAACGCCGCCACCACCCCGCTCGAGCACGCGCTGGCGCGGCCGAAAGCCTATGTCGCCTACGCCCAGGCTCATCCCGGCATGTACGGCATCATGTTCCGCACCGAGCGGCTCGACTATTCCAGGCCGTCGCTGCACGAGGCCGCCGAGGCGTCCTTCGCCGGGCTCGCCAATGCCGTCGGCATGATGCGGCAGGAGCAGATCAGCGGCGACGCGCTGACGCTCAGTCAGGGCGCTGCGATCTCGCGCGCCTGGTCGATGGTGCACGGTTTTACCATGCTGCTGCTTGATGGGCGGCTGGAGGATATTCTGGGGCGCCTGCCCGAGGGCACGACGCCCGAACGCCTGCTCGAGGCGATGCTGATGTCGCCGGTGACCGGGAAGCCGCCGGGTCCTTGATTCAGTCGGGCTCAACGCAACCCCAGCCATGATGCGGCGTTGACGCCGCATGGCAAGAGCACCCCGCGCCCCCTGGAAACGTCAAAATCCGCGCAAGCGCGCCGGCAGGGCGTCCAAGCATCTCACGCCCGCGCAGAAATCGGCGACCAAGGCGCGTGCCCGCCGCGCCGGGCGCCGCTATCCCAACCTCGTGGACAACATGCGCATGGCAGCGAAGAAAACGTCCAAGGCCAAAGCTTCAAAGAAAAAATCCGCGAAGAAGTCGCCCAAGCGCAAGGTTACAAAGAAGGTCGCAACGAAGAAGGCTGCAAAGACGTCGCGCTAACACCGCACCAAGACGGAAGCCTAGCGCATCGTCGCCAGCTCGACCGCACGGCCCCGTGCGCCGATGATCTTCACCTCGTCCTTGCCGCACGTGAAGCTGCGGGCAAGGTCGTCTCCCGCCTTGCGCGCCAGCTCATTGGCGTTCGGGTTGGCGATCGCGTCGACATAGGCGACGTGGCAGACGGGGCCGGGTCGCAGCCGGGTCACGATCAGCATGGCCTTGGTATTCGGCCGCCCCTGCTTGTCGGGATCGGTGCCGTCGGCGATGTGCCAGCGCTGGATGATCGCAAACGGTCTGGCGGCCGCGGTGCGCCATTCGACGGTGGTCTCGGACGAGTTGAACGGAGCGAACCAGATTTTTGCCGGCGGTTCCTCGGCCGCGGCCTTGCGATTGCGGCCGACGGAGACGACCTCACGAAGATCGTCCTCGGCGATCAGGACCACGAGGCCATCCTTGCCCTTGCATACCCGCGCGGTGCTGCCGTCGAGCTCGCTGGGCTTGCCGATCTGGCGACAATCCTTCGGCGCCGTCGAGGTATATTGGCTGCCCACGGATTGGGCGTCGGCGCGGTCAAGACCGCTGCACATCAGCAACATGGCCAACAGCAATATGGCCAAGCCTGCGGTGGTGATGCGGAACATGATGGCGCCTTTGATCGGCCGGGAACTCCGTACCATCAGACGTCTTGATTGTGGGCAAGGTTCAAACAGGGTCGACAGACACCTGACAGCGGCGCGGAATCGTTCTAGAAGAGCGGCTTCGCTTGGCTCTTTCAGCCTCGTTCGCGTCCTCGTTTTTCGTGATCATGCCAGCCACCTCTTCGAACAAACCTTATCGCGTCGGCCGCTCGAAAACCGGGCTCGGCCTCTTCGCAACCAAGCCGATCAAGAAGGGCACCCGGATCATCCGTTATTACGGACCGATCCTGGACTCCCGGATTCCCGAGCACGACGACATCGAGAACAAATACCTGTTCGAGCTCAACGGCCGCTGGACCATCGACGGCTCGGTGCGCAAGAACCTCGCGCGCTACATCAACCATTCGTGCCGGCCCAACGCCGAATCCGACGTCCGGCCGCGCGAGCGGAAGGTCTTCATCCGTGCCATCAAGAACATCGAGCCGGGCGACGAGATCAATTACGACTACGGCACCGATTATTTCAAAGCCTACCTGAAGCCGATCGGCTGCAAGTGCGAATCTTGCGAGAAGAAGCGCAAGAAGCTGCGCGCCGAGGCGCGGACCGAACGCGCCAAGGTGAAGGCGCGCACGGAGCGCAAGGCCGAGAAGGCTGGCGCCAAAGGCGCCAAAAAGAAGAAGCTCAATGGCCATGCCGTTGGCAAGGCGAAAGGCCGCGCGCGGGCCTAGCTAGCACTTGCGCGGCCGGCTCCGTTGTCGTGCTCTTGTCAAGCTCTGACAGCCAGCACACTCCCGCTCCTGCGCAATCCCACATATTGCAGTTCGGCAAACACGCCGGTCGCGATCGCCTGTGCCACGACCATGAGCTCGCCGGCAAGATTCGGCGACACCGCGCCCGAGAGCAGCAGCGCGATGCTGCCGAGCGTCCAGGCCGCGTTGCCGACCACGACCAGTAGCACGAGCGGCTTTGCCACGGAGGCGCGTGAAGCGAGCCAGCCGACGAGTGCGGTGTAGGCGATCAGGAACAGGCCCGTCTCGCGCAGCAGCGCTTCGGGCAGGTTGAACAGTGACGCGAACGCGCCGGCGCCGAAAGTGAAGCCGAGAGCGGCGACGCCGCTGAAGATCGCGTCGGCAAGAAGCGCGCGGCGAAGGAATGTGGATGCGTCGATCATCGTGGTCTCCATGGTTGGGGTGGGCTCGGGAATAAACTCAGTGCCATCCGCGCCACCAGACGCGGAGCAGGCGGGCGATGCGGAACGGGCAGAGGCTCCTGCCGACGCTGTGCTCGAAGGCCGTGACCTGCGCGACGACATAGTCGCCGGTCGAATGCACCAGCGGCTCCGGCATGTTGAGGCTGCGCGCCAGCATCCGGGTTGCGAGCGCCATGGCCCAGGGGACAAGGTGGTCTGTGACGGTCCGGTAGAGCAGCAGTGCGATCATGGTCGTCTCCTGTTACGACCGAAGATGCGCCGGCCCGAGGCCCAATTCGATTACCTCTGACGTAATGGAAGCGCCGAAATCTGCGTGCTAGGTTTTCGACCATGAACGCACATGCATCTACGGCACAGGCCGAACGCAGCCAACCGGTCCATATCGGCGACCATTTGCGCGAGTGGCGGCAGCGCCGCCGCATGAGCCAGCTCGATCTCGCCGGCGAGGCCGAAATCTCGGCGCGACATTTGAGCTTCGTCGAGACTGGCCGCGCCGCACCCTCGCGCGACATGGTGCTCAGACTCGCCGAGCGCCTCGACGTGCCGTTGCGCGAACGCAACGTGCTGCTGGTCGCCGCCGGCTATGCCCCGGCCTTTCCGCAGCGCCCGCTGGAGGATCCCGCCTTGAAATCAGCTCGCCAGGCGATCGACCTCGTCCTCAGGGCGCACGAGCCCAATCCGGCGCTGGCCTATGACCGGCACTGGAATCTGGTCTCGGCCAATCGCATGCTGGCGCCGCTGCTTGCCGGCATTCCGCAGCGGCTGCTCGGCCAGCCCCTCAACGTGCTGCGGCTCGCCTTCCATCCCGAGGCGCTGGCGCCGCGAACGGTCAATCTCGCGGAATGGTGCGGACATCTCCTGGAGCGGCTGCACCGGCAATGCGAGGCGACCGCCGATCCCGAGCTGATCAAGCTGTACAACGACCTGAAGAGCTATCCGATCCCGGCGCGCGCGGCGCCGCTGTCGAGCGACAATGTCGCGATCCCCTTCAAGCTGCGACACGACGGGGAGATCCTCAGTTTCTTCTCCACCACCATGGTGTTCGGCACGCCCGTCGACATCACGCTGTCGGAGCTGGCTCTGGAAACCTTCTTCCCGGCCGACGACCGCACTGCCGAGCGGCTCCGACAAATGGCAGCAGCCATGAGCTAGCGGCCTTGCCTCGGCATGGGTTCGGCTTATCTTTGGGCACAACCCGCAATGCCCGAAGGAGGCGCTCATGAGCACCCTAAAGCCGCTCCAGATCGACGTCGTTTCCGACGTGGTATGCCCCTGGTGCTATATCGGCAAGCACCGGATCGAGAGCGCGCTGGCGCTGGTGCCGGACGTTCCGGTCAAGCTCAATTTCCGTCCCTTCTTCCTCAATCCCTGGGTGCCGTCCGAGGGCATCAGCCGGGAAGAGTATCTCACCAAGAAGTTCGGCTCGGTCGAGGCCTACAAGGGTATTGCGGGGCGCGTCGTTGCGGCCGCGGGCGAGGAGGGGCTCGTCTACCGGCCCGAGCTTGTCGCGCGTCAGCCCAACACCACCGACTGCCACCGCCTGATCCTCTGGGCCGAGGCGATCGGCAAGGCGCCCGAGATGAAGCAGCGCCTGATGGAGCTCTACTTCCGCGACGGCGGCGACCTCACTGATGTGAACGTGCTGGTGCAGGCGGCTGCCGATGTCGGCCTCGATGCCGACGACGTGCGCAGGCGCCTCGCCACCGACGAGGACGTCGCGCGGGTATCGGCGGACGCGCAGGAAGCCGCCGAGAAGGGCATCTCCGGCGTGCCGACCTACGTGTTCGCGCAAAAATACGCCGTCTCAGGCGCGCAGGATCCCAACATGCTCGCGCGCGCCATCCGCGAGGTCTCAGCGGAGATCAACGCCCAGGCGGCGGAGTAGGAGCTATCTATTTGCGAAGCAGGCGAACTGCGCGGCGCGCCGCCGCGTAGGCGATGCCGTGCGCCGCGAGCGCTCCGTGCACGAGCGCCACGATGGGGTCGTTCCGCCGCAGCGGTATCAGCACGTCGCCGACGGCGAAGCGCCCGCGCCAGATCGGGTTGATCATGGGGTGATCGGCGCTCGCGGTGGAATCCGCGCTGGCGATGGCGGGATCGGCGCAGAGGCGGCGGGTGAGCTCGAGCGTGAGCTGCACGCCCGGCGAATATCTTGCAAAGCGCTCGTCGATGCCGAGCTTGAAGAAGAAGGCACGGTCCTGATGCCGCAGCACGATGCCGGCGGCCACCGGCGTCGCGCCGGCGCGAAGGGTGACGATCTCGCATTGCGCGGTTTCTGCCAGCGCGGGAACGGCGCGGCGGATGAAGGTTGCATCGCCGGCATGCTGGACCAGCGCGGTGCCGCGCTTGCCTTTCCAGCCACTGGCTTCGAGCCGCAAGAATGTTTCGAGCGCCGGCCCGATCTCGTCGGGGCTGTGCGCGACATCGAACACGACGGCGCCGTGTTCCTCGAGGCGATGGCGCTGGCGGCGCAGCTCCTTCACCTTTTTGGTACCGAGCGCGTCGCGAAGCAGCGCCTCGCCGTCCTGCGTCGCGTCGAGGCTGGCGCGGCTGTAGGAGCTCAGGAGGCGCGGCTTCAAGCCGTCGCGATTCAGAACCTGGTTGACGGCGGTCATTGCCGCCCCCTCGAGCGCGACGTCCTTCAGCACGAGCGCATGCGCTCCGGCCGCGCGGGCCTGCTGCAACAGGCGCGCCGCTGCCTCGATCGGGGCATCGCGGTCGATCAGGGGGCTGCACAGCGTGCCGTAGGGATGCGCGCTCACCAGCGCGGGCAGGGGAATCTTCCATGCCCGCCAGAGCGAGATCACCGGCATCAGCCCGATCAGCCGCGATCCATCGTATGCGGGAAGCGCCGAGGCATCCGTGCGGCCGCGCGCGGTTGCACTGACGGCGAGCTCCCAGCCAGGCAAGTAATATCCGTTCGGCTCGATGGCGCGCTGCGCGAGTGCGCGCCACTGGCCGGGTTCGATCGCCGTAAGCGGAACACGCGCGCGCGAGGCCGCGGCATGCTCTGCCGATGCCGGGTTGATCGCAGCCTGGTGCGCGATATCGACCACGTCCCGTCGTCCCCGTTCAGGAGGCCATGCTTAGCGCAAAGATTGGAAAATACCGTTGGGACACCGCTTCAATTCGAGTGGTAATATTAACGTCTCGTTGAGCATCCGGCCGCGAGCCGGCCGGATGTCTCGATGGATAAGCCAGAATGCTCTCGACCCGGAGGATCATCATGGTCGCCACACCTTTTACGCCGATTGCGTCGCTCCTTGGCGGCGCGATGATTGGCCTGTCCGCCGTCCTGCTGATGTGGACGACGGGACGGATCGCCGGGGTCAGCGGTATCGCGGCGCGGCTGTTTCCGCCTTACGAGGATCGGCAATTCGCCGGCCGGCTCGCCTTCGTCGCGGGCCTTATCGTCGCGCCCGTCCTGGTGCGCCTTGTCACCGGAAGCCTGCCGGCGCAAACGATCGCCGCCGGAACGCCGCTTCTGATCGTCGCGGGATTGCTCACCGGCGCTGGGCGCGGTGTGGGGCAGCGGCTGCACCTCGGGCCACGGCGTCTGTGGCTTGTCGCGGTTGTCGGTGCGATCGCTGATCGCGACGATGACCTTCATGGCGGCAGGCATGGCGACCGTCTTCGTGATGCGGCACTGCAGCTGACCGCGATGACACTTCTCATTCAATTCGGGATCGGTCTGGTCTTTGGCCTCGGCCTCATCGTCTCAGGTATGTCGAACCCGGCAAAGGTCCTGAATTTCCTGGACGTTGGCGGCATCCCGGCAGGAACGTGGGACGCAAGCCTCGCTTTCGTGATGGCCGGCGCGGTCGCGGTGACCTTCATCGGCTTCAGCCGCGTCTTGAAACTCGCACGACCTGTCTTCGCCGACCGCTTCTACGTCCCAACGCGAAACGATATCGATCCGAGAATTATCGCCGGTCCCGCCATCTTTGGTATCGGCTGGGGCCTCGTAGGCTTTTGTCCAGGCCCGGCGTTGACCGCGCTCGGATTTGGCTCGGCCTCCGCCTTCATCTTCGTCGCCGCGATGTGTGCCGGCATGGTGCTCGCCCGCTTCATCGCGCAGGTCCCGTCGGCAACGCGTAGCGTCACCCCGGGAGAGCCGCTCGAGATCTGACATGGAACAGGACCGGGCGAGTTGTCTCGTCCGGTCCCGGCTGTCATGGCTTCATCGATTACCAGCGATCGCCGACACCGACGCCAACACTGACGCCGGGCGCGCGAATGCCAACGCCACCGCGCGGACCGTCGTCCCAGTCGCGATAGGTGCGGCGCTCATAGTAGCGATCACGCGGCATGGTCGCGTAGGAGTCGCGCACGATCACGCGCGAGCCGCCGCGGGTGCGATAGCAATTGCCGGAATCGTCGCAGACCAGCCGCACTTCCTGGACGAGATCGGGGCTGGTGTATTCGCTGGTCGTATAGACGTCGGCGGCCTTCGCGCCGCTCACCGCTGCCAAGGCTCCGACGCCAGTCAGCAACGCAATCGTGAATGTCCTCATCATGTCCTCCTCGAAACTGCCCTCGGCGGTAACAAGAAGGGGAGGCCATGATCGTTCCGGCAAAATTACACGTTTTTCCCGGAACCGGATCGGATGTCGGCTTGATCCGTTCCCTAGATCGGCTCGTAGCTTTCAGACCCGCAGATGTCGTCCGCTTCTGCGCGGCGGCGATCGACCACCTTTCCGCTTGATATGGTCACGATGTAGGTCTGTGGCCCGAGCGGCGAGCCGGTCGCCGAGGTGAGCTGGGCGCGGACGCAAGCTGTCCAGCCCGGTCCCCGCACCTCGCGATGGGGTGAGGCGACATGCACCTCACGCGGATAGGACGTACTGAGAAAGACGAATTCGATCTGCTCGCGCACGACGCGTTTGACGTCGGGCGGCGATTCGGGCCGCGGCTGCTCGGCCTCCTTCATGCGCATGAACTCCGGCACCGGTGCGCGGCTGTCGGCAAAAACGCAGGCCCCGAGCGCGAGCGCGCTGGCCAGCAGCGCGGCATGAGCAATAATTCGTAACATCCGTGAAGGTCCCCTGCGGGCCAAAACATAGGCACGAATGCGATCCGACGAAGACCCGGCCGATCAAGATTTGCTGAAGCCAGAATTTCTTGGAGCCAGGATTTCCTGAAGTCAGGATTCCTGAAGTCTTGGAGCTCGCGGCATTGGCTATTCCATCATTGCCGGCTAGTTTGTACCCCAGACGAGGGGGATTGCGCCCATGAGGATTTTGGTCATAGCGGCCGCCGTGCTGGCGCTGGCGGTTGCCTCCGCTCAGGCGCAGATGGGCGGCGGCAGGCGTCAGCCTAACGAGGGCGGCCAGAAGGCGGACAACAAGCCCAAGGTCGACGAGAAGGCCTACAAGGCCGCACTCGAGCGCATTCCCGAGTCCAAGGAGAAGTACGATCCGTGGAGCGGGGCGCGTCCGCCTGAACCTGCCAAGAAGCCGAAATAGGTGAGGCGGGCGTTGGCGACCCGCTCCTGCTATTTGACCGCTCTCATCACGCTCCTGTTGTTTTCGTCGCGGCCAGGCCTCGCCTGGGAGAGCTGGGGTGGCGATCCCGGAGGCTCGCGGTTCTCGTCATTGCGGGAGATCACGCCCGACAATGTCGGCAACCTGGTTCGGGCCTTCGAATTCCACACGGGTGATCTCGCGGCGCGGCCGCCCGGGGTGATGCGGCGAACCAAATTCCAGGCGACGCCGTTGTTCGTCGAGAACAGCCTGGTCTTCTGCTCGCCTTTCAACGAGGTGATCGCGCTCGATCCCGGCACGGGTGCGCAGAAATGGCGCTACGATCCGAAGATCGCGATCAACCAGCGTCCCGCCAACCGCTACGTCTGCCGCGGCGTCGCCTACTGGATCGACGACGAGGCGCCTGCGGATGCCGCATGTCGATCGCGCATCTTCATGGGCACCAACGATGTCCGCCTGATCGCGCTCGATGCGAAGACGGGAATCCCCTGTGCCGGTTTCGGCAGGGGTGGCGAGGTCAGGCCCGATATCGGCATGAAGCTGGAATGGCCCGGCGAATTCCAGATCACCTCGCCGCCGGCGATCGGCCGCGGGGTCGTCGTGGTCGGCTCCGCGATCGGCGACAACCGCCGCGTCGACGCGCCGAGCGGTGTGGTGCGCGCGTTCGATGCGCGCAGCGGTCAGCCGCGCTGGACCTTCGAGCCGCTCAAGCGCGACGGTATCGAAGCCGGTCACGCCAATGTCTGGGCGCCGATGTCGGTCGACGCCGCGCGCGGGTTGGTATTCCTGCCGACATCCTCGCCATCGCCGGATTTCTGGGGCGGCAAGCGGCCGGGCAACAACGAGCATGCCAATTCGGTGGTCGCGCTGCGCATTGAGACCGGCGAGTTCGTATGGGCATTCCAGACCGTGCACCACGACGTCTGGGATTACGATCTGCCGGCGCAACCGACGCTCACGCGCATCGACACCGGCGAAGGTCAGCGCGATGTCGTGATCCAGCCGACCAAGCAGGGCTTTGTCTTCGTGCTCGATCGCGATACCGGCAAGCCGGTGTGGCCGGTCGAGGAGCGCAGCGTTCCGCAGGCGGCAGCGGAAGGTGAACGGCTGTCGCCCACGCAGCCATTCCCGACGCATGTGCCGCCGCTGGTTTCCCAAAAAATCTCGACTGAGGATGCGCTCTCGTTCCTTCCTGGCCTGCGCCGCTCAGCTTGCGAGACGCAGTTCGCAGAGGCACGTAACGAGGGGCTGTACACGCCACCCTCAACGCAAGGCACGCTGGAGTTTCCCTTCACCGGCGGCGGCGTCAACTGGGGCAGCGCAGCCTTCGATCCCGTCAACCAGATTCTCTATGCCAACACCAGCCGGGCCGTTCATCTCATCAAGCTGATTCCGCGGGCGGAGGCGGCCGGATTCGATCCTCCGCCCGGTCATGATTTCGGCCAGCAGAATGGCGCGCCGTTTGCGATGTCGCGTGCGGTGGCAACATCGCCGCTTGGTTTTCTTTGCAACAAACCGCCCTGGGGTGAGATGGTCGCGGTCGATCTGAAGGCCGGCAAGATCCTCTGGCGGTCGACGGTGGGCACCACCGAGGATCTCGCCCCGCTCGGCGTGCCGCTGCCGTGGGGTGCGCCGCTCGTCAACGGGCTCGCGGTCACGGCAGGCGGTCTCGTCTTCACCGGAGCCATGGACGCCTATTTGCGCGCCTTCGATGCACGAAGCGGAAGGGAGCTGTGGCAAGGCCGGCTGCCGGTGCCCGGAGTCGCCAATCCCATGACCTATTTCTGGAAGGGCGAGCAGTATGTCGCCATCGGCGCCGGCGGCCACTCCGAGGCAGGCACCTCGATTGGCGACAGTGTCGTTGCGTTTCGCCTGGCACGGCCGGGCGAAGGGCCGTCGCTGTGGTCGCGTACCATCGATCGCCCCGGTGGACGATTTTTTGCGACATCTTCAATGATCGCGCTCGCGATCGTCTCGCTTGTGATCGCAAGCCTGCGCTGGCGTCGCCAGCGTCGTATCGCGCGAAGATAACACGGCATCGCGCGCGCGATGCGAACGATCGTTCACATCATATGCACTACTGTACGAAAGCGAGGCCGATGCGCCTCTCGGTGCGCCAGACGGTGCGGCATTTCCGCACGAAATTGTCGCGCGCGATCGCGAGCGTGAACGATTGCGGTAATGTGACGAGGACATCGAGGTCGATTGCGGCACCGTTCGCCGACATATTTCGCACCGTGCATGTGATGCCGCAATTTTCAAAGGTGATCTTTCCACCCTTGAAAACACGGTAACGCTGCGCCGCACGCTTCTCGATCATCCGCCTTAATCCATAATGATGTTTGTGAAGTAGTGCATAGAAATTACGTTGAACTAAACTCAATACTGGCGCTACTTGCATAGCGCTTCAGACTTCGTTTACGACGTCGAAGCGGAGGTCACTCCGCCGACTTTCCCCCGAGCCCTTCCTTTTGTGGCGCTACGCGCCGATGGAGATATTGATGAAGACGACGTTTTCGCTTCTGTTCGCCGCAGCGCTCTCGCTGTCGTCCATGCCCGCCCACGCCACCAAGCTCGATCTCGCGACCATGAGCTGCAAGCAGTTCCTCGATAGTGGCGACGACACCATCAAGATGGTGCTGACCTGGATGGACGGCTGGTACAAGGGCGACGAGGACAACGCGATCTTCGACACCGACGTGTTCGTCGAGAACGCCAAGAAGTTCGGCAGCTATTGCGGAAAAAATCCGAACGTCAGCATCGTCACCGCGGCCGACGAAGTGCTCGGCAAGTAATTTCCCGCTTGGCCGTGCGAAGTGCGATCGCCATCGCGTTTCCTCGACATGACGCCATCGAGAGCCGCGGTGCGCTTTGCGCTCCCGCGGCTTTCGTCTCTTCGGATGATGCTCACCCCGGCAGCATCGCGAACGCGCTGGACACCATCGCCACCGGCTTGTTGTCGGTGGCCGAGAGCAGCGTGACCCGGCCAAAGCTCATGGTGCGTCCGAGCCGCACCACGCGGGCGTCGGCCAGCACGTCCGACGAGGAGACGGCGCGCATGAAATGCGTGGTCTGGTCGACCGTCGTCATCGGACGATAGCCGCGGTTGGCGGCGAGGTTCGCGATCACCATCGCGGTGTCGGCGAGCGCCATTAGCGCCTGGCCGCAGACCACGCCGCCGTTGCGGCACAGCCGTTCCGAGAACGGCATGCGCAGGAGCGCTGCGGGCTGCCAGTCCGGCACGTCCGGCGGCGGCAGGTGCTCGATGCGCTCGACCGAGAGGTTGAGATCCTGGACCCAGGGCGCAAAGACCTCGCCGAGGATGCGTCGGGCTTCCGTGATGCCGAACTCGGCTTCTGGCTGCGATGGCATTGCTGTCGTTCCCTCCGTATTGCCGGATGTTCGGCATTGCGAGCGGACCGGCGCGGCAAAGTCACCCGGTCTGCCGCGGGTCCCGTCGGCTTGAAAATGCCTGACTTCGCCCGGTATGATGCCATGGAGCGGGTATGGGTGGGTGATGTTGCGTCGGTATGTCCTCGTGTTTTGTCTGGCCGGGCTCGGCCTGTTGCTGAACGGGTGCACCAGGTGCGGCCCGATCTGGGACGACTGGCTCCACGCGCCGAAATCGTGCAGATCGGACCGGCTCTAGCGGGTCGAGCGGCCCCTGCGGTAATGACAGGGGTGACACGGCGCGGACGACCCGCGCCGCCACGGATAATCAAGGAGTCAATGATGAAGCTTTTCCGTATGGCCGCGGTGCTGGCTGTCCTGGCCGGACCGACCGTGCTGGCGGGACCGGCCTATGCGCAAATGCCCAATATCAACTTGCTGCAGGACGGTCCGAGCAAGACTCCAGAGGAGAAGGCCGCGGAAGCCGAGCGTGAGAAGGCCTACAAGGAAACGCTGAAGAAGATTCCGGACTCCAAGGCCTCCAACGATCCGTGGGGCGGCATGCGCTCCGACCCGCCGAAACAGCCGGCGGCGCCAAAGGCGTCGGCCACGACCGGTGCGCCGAAGAAAAAGTTGGGCACGACTGCCAATTGACCTCCTGCCCGATCGGAGGCGGTTGCTGCCTCCGGCCGGGACTCCTCTTTGATCGGCCTACTTCCTACATTGAGTGGGAGCGTATTGCGTCGAGGAGAGCAGAACATGGCCGATCGTCCGCGGGATCTCGCCGAGCGGATGGCGCGCCGGCGCAAGATGGGCGGCAAGCCCGACCCGATGGCCGGCGACGGCTATCTGCGCGAGACCTTCACGCTGCCGCGCGCGGCGGCGCGGGAGAGGGCGCAGGCTTTCTTCGCCCGCTACCCCAAGGCCGGCTATATGAGCGCGGTCGAGACTTGGCGCGAACTGCCCGGCGGCGACATCGAATTCACGATGCGGCGCCTGCCCAGCGCGGATTAGGGCCGGCCTCTATTCGAAGGTTTCGGATGTGATGCGGATCCGGAACACGGGCTCCTTGGCTTCGTCCAGCAGCTCCATGTGCCATTCGGAATTTTCCTGCAGCTTGCGGGCGATGCCGGCGGCCATGTCGGCGCAGACGCTGGTCATCTCCTTCCAGGCCGAATCGCGATCGGCAAATTCCGACGCCTGGTCGGCACAGCCGGAATAGCTGCCGTTCCGGATTCGAAAAAAGTAGAGCGGCATGGTTCGCACCGATCGCGCCTGATGGCTCAGTCCCCACGGCCATAATCGCGGGCAGTCCAATCCCAAACCATCGGCAGATCAATTCCGGGCGGCTACGGAATAGCCCCCATGGACGCCGCGCGCCCTGCTGTCATGGCGGCTGCAGCGCGCAGGGGCGCCATCCCGCCGACGATCTCGGTCCGGCCGTTCAGGCGGTTTCGCGCCCGATCGCCTTCAGCTCCCGATCGATGCGCCGGCCGCCCGGCGGCGGCGCGAGGCCTCTCCCGTGGTTCTCCGGCCATGAACAGAGTTCCTGGACCGGGCAGCGGCGTCTTCGGCGCGCGGCGGCATGTGCCTTGCTTGGCCCGATGAGGCTAAGGAACATGGGCGCATCATGCTGGGCATTCCCCGCCGCTATTCTCATTTCGTGTTCGGAATCATCCAGTCCGGACTGACCTCGCTGGTCGCCGCGGGCATCGCCAGCCTTCCCGCAGGGAACGCGCTGGAGTTCCTCGCGCACTGGATGGTGTCGTGGCTGATCGCATGGGCGGCGATGCTGCCGATCGTGCTGCTCGCAGCGCCGGCGATCCGCGCCTTCTCGCTGCGGCTGACCCAGGAGGAGGGCGGTTCGCAAACCGGCCGGCCGGCATGAAAGTCGGCATGAAAACCGGCATGAAAAAACCCCGCTTGGAGAGCCAAGCGGGGAAAAGGTTATTGGAGGCTGAGGTGCTGGGCTGCAACACCATAGCCGGACGACCCTAGCCGGCTCAGCTTACGACAGCCTGACAGGGCGACGGCGGCAGCGAAGGCCCAGAGCTCGGGGCCGCACACTGACCCTGCACCGGTCCCAATTTCGACATCCGTTCGCACAACTCAGGACACAACCGCAGGCGAGATTTCGCAGCGACGGTGCTGCCATGGGGGAAACGTGGCGTGCCGGCAACGGGGTGGCATCATGGACAACGTAGAGCGGTCATTCGCCGCCGCGACGGCGGCTGGCTTCGTAGTGCTGGTGATCGGCATCGGGTTGCTGGTTCTGCTGTAGGCCGTGTTGGCTGCCGGGACACGGCGCGGGTCGAAAGGCCCATGCGCGCCTTTCAAAAACACGAAAACAACCCCATGCACAGTAGCCCGCCTACAAATTCCATCGTTCAATCAATGGCTTACTGGTAGTATTGAGATACCGTATCGGCTCGGATTCGCCTCCGCGGCCATCCGATTCCCGTGCCAATCTGCTTGAAATCAACAGGCGGCCGCTCCGGCATCGTCGCCGGAGCATTGCCGCTGGCGAACACCTCCATCGCCCCACGAGTCGCAAGCGGGCCTCGGTCAGCTCCTAAACCCTCGTCGTGGCGGCCTTATTGAAGCTTGATCGCGTCCAGCGGCAAATGGAGCTCGGCGGCACGCTCTTGGCGATCTTTCTTGCGGAACTCGTTTTCCTTGCGCTCGAACTTGATCATCTCTTCCCGCGCCGCCTCCAGCAGCGGATTGCGCCGGTTCGTATCGTGATGCGTGTTGTTCGTCATGACTGAGGTCCCCAGAGTTGCGGTCCCATCCAAGAGAAGACCGCAGGCCGCGAAAGGTTCGGTGCCGCAGGATTACGGAATTCTGACGGCGCGCGGATCATCCGTCTTTGATGCGCGTCAGACAGCACCAAAATCCGCAAAGAACATATTGCGAACCTAGAACAAATAGGGTACATTGATTTTATCGCCGCGCCGCCTCGCCAGCCGTTTGTCCCTCTAGCGAATCCTCGCCATAAGGAGCACGACCCAATGTCCACCACTGCCCTGCGTATCGTCGAAGGATCTTCCATGGACAAGAGTAAAGCTCTGGCCGCCGCGCTCTCCCAGATCGAGCGGCAGTTCGGCAAGGGCTCGGTGATGAAGCTCGGCAAGAACGACCGTTCGATGGATGTCGAGGCGGTCTCTTCGGGTTCGCTCGGGCTCGATATCGCGCTCGGGATCGGCGGCCTGCCGAAGGGACGCGTCGTGGAGATCTACGGGCCGGAATCCTCGGGCAAGACCACGCTGGCGCTGCACACGGTGGCGGAAGGGCAGAAGAAGGGCGGCATCTGCGCCTTCATCGACGCCGAGCACGCGCTCGACCCGGTCTATGCGCGCAAGCTGGGCGTCAACATCGACGAGCTCCTGATCTCGCAGCCGGACACCGGCGAGCAGGCGCTGGAAATCTGTGACACGCTGGTGCGCTCCGGCGCGGTCGACGTGCTGGTGATCGATTCGGTCGCGGCGCTGGTGCCGAAGGCCGAGCTCGAGGGTGAGATGGGCGATGCGCTGCCAGGTCTGCAGGCCCGGCTGATGAGCCAGGCGCTGCGCAAGCTGACGGCGTCCATCAACAAGTCCAACACCATGGTGATCTTCATCAACCAGATCCGCATGAAGATCGGTGTGATGTATGGCTCGCCGGAAACCACCACCGGCGGCAACGCGCTGAAATTCTATGCCTCCGTCCGCCTCGACATCCGCCGCATCGGCGCGATCAAGGAGCGCGACGAAGTGGTCGGCAACACCACCCGCGTCAAGGTCGTCAAGAACAAGCTGGCGCCGCCCTTCAAGCAGGTCGAGTTCGACATCATGTACGGCGAGGGCGTCTCCAAGATGGGCGAGATTCTCGATCTCGGCGTCAAGGCCGGCATCGTCGAGAAATCCGGCGCATGGTTCTCCTATGACAGCCAGCGCCTCGGTCAGGGCCGCGAGAATTCGAAGGCGTTCCTGAAGGCCAACCCCGACATCACCGCCAAGATCGAGACCTCGATCCGCCAGAACTCCGGCCTGATCGCCGAGCAGATTCTCGCCGGCAGCCCCGAGCGTGATGCCGACGGCGAGGAGCCGGCGGACGAGTAAGCTTCAACAGTAAAGTTTTTCGCGAGGAGCGGGCGCTGAGGACGTTGAGTTGCCGACGTCTTCGGCGCCTGTTTCGTTTTGCGTGGGGTGATGGGTTTCACTTCGCTCTACCCATCCTAAGAAGCTGAACTGACAAACGAGCGGCTGTGGCGATGGGATCGCGAGAGCCGCTCATTGGTCGCGCCCTATTCCTACTCCGCCGCTTCCGCGTAATCGCTCACCGGCGGGCACGAGCACACAAGGTTGCGGTCGCCATAGACATTGTCGACGCGGCCGACCGGGCTCCAATATTTGTCCGTGCGCGAGGTGCCCGCGGGGAAGCAGCCTTCGGCGCGGGTGTAGGCGCGCTTCCAATCGTCGTCCGCGATGTCGTGCACGGTGTGCGGGGCGTGGCGCAAGGGCGACGCCTCGATCTTGAAGCGGCCGGCTTCGACCTCGGCGATTTCCCTCCGGATCGCAATCATGGCATCGCAGAAGCGATCGAGCTCCGCCTTGGATTCCGATTCGGTCGGCTCGATCATCAGCGTGCCCGGCACCGGGAAGCTCATGGTCGGCGCGTGGAAGCCGTAGTCGATCAGGCGCTTGGCGATGTCGTCGACGGTGACGCCTGAGGTCGTCTTCAGCGCGCGGGGATCGACGATGCACTCATGCGCGACGCGGCCTTTCTCGTTCTTGTAGAGCACCGGGAAGTGCGCATCGAGCCGTGCCGCGACGTAGTTGGCGTTGAGGATCGCGATCTCGGTAGCGCGCTTGAGGCCTTCGCCGCCCATCATGAGGATGTAGATGTAGGAGATGGTCAGGATCGAGGCTGAGCCGAACGGCGCTGCCGAGACCGGGCCGACTGGCGCTTTCCCATCCGTCACGGGGTGACCCGGGAGGAACGGCGCGAGATGCGCCTTGACGCCGATCGGTCCCATGCCCGGGCCGCCGCCGCCATGCGGGATGCAGAAGGTCTTGTGCAGGTTGAGATGGCTGACGTCGGCGCCATAATCGCCGGGCCTGCTAAGGCCGACCTGCGCGTTGAGGTTGGCGCCGTCAAGATAAACCTGCCCGCCATGGCCATGCACGATGTCGCAGATCTCGCGAATGTGCTCCTCGAACACGCCGTGGGTCGAGGGATAGGTGATCATGACAGCGGCGAGGTCGTTCGAATGCTTCTCGGCCTTGGCGCAGAGATCGTTGACATCGACGTCGCCGTTTTTCTCGCAGGCGACCACCACCACGTCCATGCCGACCATCGCGGCCGAGGCCGGGTTGGTGCCGTGGGCGGAGGAGGGGATCAGGCAGATCTTGCGGTGGCTCTGCCCACGCGCTGCGTGATAGCCGCGGATGGCCAGAAGCCCGGCATATTCTCCTTGCGCGCCCGAATTTGGCTGCAGCGAGATCGCGTCATAGCCGGTGATGTCGCACAGCCACTTCTCCAGGCGCGCGAACAGCGCGTGATAGCCGCGGGCCTGCTCGCGCGGGGCGAACGGGTGCAGGCTGCCGAATTCCGGCCAGGTCAGCGGCATCATCTCGGTGGTCGCGTTCAGCTTCATGGTGCACGAGCCGAGCGGAATCATCGCGCGGTCGAGCGCAAGGTCGCGATCGCTGAGCTTGCGCATGTAGCGCAGCATCTCGGTTTCCGAGCGATGTGCGTGGAACACGGGATGGGTGAGGAAGGAGGTTGCGCGCTTGAGTGCCTCCGGCAGCGCCTCGCGCGTGGTGGCGTCGATCTCGGCATAGGCGAGCTCGCCGCCGAAGGCGCGCCAGACCGCTTCCACCGTCGCAGGCGTGGTGGTCTCGTCGAGCGCGATGCGCAGAGCGCTCTCACCAATACCGAGATTGATCTTCTCGGCGGCCGCGCGCGCGACGATCTCGGCACGCTTCGCGCCGGCGTCCACGCTCAGTGTGTCGAAGAAGCTGTCGGACTGCAGCGCAAAGCCGAGCTTGCGTAGGCCCGCGGCGAGCACGGCCGCGCGGCGATGCACGTTGCGTGCGATCTGCGAAAGGCCTTCGGGGCCGTGATAGACCGCATACATCGAGGCGATCACGGCGAGCAGCACCTGCGCGGTGCAGATGTTGGAGGTCGCCTTCTCGCGACGGATGTGCTGCTCGCGGGTCTGCAGCGCGAGGCGATAGGCAGGCATCCCGCGCGAATCCACGGAGAGGCCGACGATGCGGCCGGGCAGCGAACGCTTCAGCGCATCGCGCACCGCCATATAGGCCGCGTGCGGCCCGCCATAACCCATCGGCACGCCAAAACGTTGCGCCGAGCCGATCGCGATGTCGGCGCCGAGCTCGCCGGGCGAGGCGAGCAGTGTCAGGGCGAGGAGATCGGCAGCGATGATCGCGAGCGCGCCCTTGGCCTTCAGGCTGGCGATCGCAGGCCTGAGGTCGCGCACAGCGCCTGAACTGCCCGGATATTGCAGCAGCGCGCCAAGCACGTCCGTCTTGTCGAGATCGGTGAGGGGATCGCCGACGACCAGGGTCCAGCCCAGGGGCTCCGCGCGGGTGCGCATCACGGCGAGCGTCTGCGGATGCACGTCCTTGTCGACGAAGAAGGCTTTTGCTTCAACTTTCGAGTGCCGCTCCGCGAGCGCCATCGCTTCCGCCGCCGCGGTGGCCTCGTCGAGCAGCGAGGCGTTGGCGACGTCGAGCCCGGTGAGATTGCAGATCATGGTCTGGAAATTGAGCAGCGCCTCGAGCCGGCCCTGGCTGATCTCGGGCTGGTAGGGCGTGTACGCGGTGTACCAGGCCGGGTTCTCCAAAATGTTGCGCTGGATCACCGCAGGCAAGATCGTGCCGGAATAGCCCTGGCCGATCAGCGAGGTGAAGACCTGGTTCTGGGCGGCGAGCTCGGCCATATGCGCGATCGCCTCGGTTTCGCTGAGCGGCTTGCCGAGATCGAGCGGGGCGGCCTGCCGGATCGAGGCCGGCAGCGTCTGCGCCATCAGCGCATCGACGCTGTTCGCGCCGACCGCCTCGAGCATCGCGGTGACGTCGCGTGCCGAGGGGCCGATGTGGCGGCGAACGAAGCTGGTGGTGTCGCCGTTGGATTTGCGGTGCGCGGTCATCATGGGTCCTCGCTTCAGAGTTCGCTGTCGCCGTCATGCCCCGCCTAGTGCGCACTTGCGCACGGGGGCGGGGCATCCAGTAAACGCAGCCGCTTCGGCTAGGGCCGATGGGCCGCGGCGTACTGGATCGTCCGCCTTCGCGGACGATGACACCGAGAGTGTGGTTCGAGTTGTTCTCATCTCACGCCGTGTGGGCCTTGTACGCCGCTTCGTCCATGAGACCGCCGAGCTCGCTCTTGTCGGCCATCTTGATCTTGAAGAACCACGCCTTGCCCTGCGCATCCGAGTTTACCAGCGCCGGCTCGCTCGCGAGCTCGGGGTTGGTCTCGAGCACCTCACCGCTAACAGGCGCGTAGACATCCGAGGCGGCCTTGACGGACTCCACGACGGCGGCGGGTTCGGCCTTCTTCAGCGTGCGGCCGAGCTTGGGCAATTCGACGAACACGACGTCGCCGAGCTGCGATTGCGCGTAGTCGGTGATCCCGACCGTGGCGACATCGCCGTCGATCGCGAGCCATTCGTGGTCGGAGGTGTAGAGCGTCGTGGTCATTTTCTCAGTCCTCAGCGTTTGTAGGTGTTTTTCACGAAGGGCATGGCGGCGACCTGCACGGCCAGGCGTTGGCCGCGCACCTCGGCGAAGAGTTTCGTGTCGATCGCGCTCGATGCTGTGGGCACATAGCCCATCGCGACCGGCGCATTCAGGCTCGGGCCGAAGCCGCCCGAGGTGACCTTTCCGATCGGCTCGTGAGAGGTCGCGTTCGCAAACAGCAGCGCGCCCTCGCGCACCGGCGCGCGGCCCTCGGTACGCAGGCCGACGCGGCGGCGGGATGCGCCGTGGTCGAAATGGGCCAGAATCCTTTCCGCGCCGGGAAAGCCGCCGGCGCGCGCGCCGCCGGTGCGGCGGCTCTTCTGCACCGACCATTCCAGCGCGGCCTCGACCGGCGTGGTCGCGGTATCGATGTCGTGGCCGTAAAGACAGAGCCCGCCCTCGAGCCGCAGGCTGTCGCGGGCGCCGAGCCCGATCGGCATGACGTCCGGATTGTCCAGCAGCGCCTTGGCGAGCCGTTCGGCATCGCCGGCAGGAACCGAAATCTCGAATCCGTCCTCGCCGGTGTAGCCGGAGCGCGAGACGAAGCAGTCGAGGCCGGCAACCCTGTGCGGGCCGGCATCCATGAACTTCATGGCGGGCGCCTCTGCACATAATTTCGCCAGCGCCGATTCCGCCTTCGGGCCTTGCAGCGCGATCAGCGCGCGGTCGGTCAGCGAATCGATCACGCAGTCGTCCGCGAGATTCGCGCGCAGATGCGCCTCGTCCTCGGCCTTGCAGCCTGCGTTGACGACCAGGAAGAGGTGATCGCCGAAATTGGCGACCATCAGATCGTCCAGAATCCCGCCCTCGGCATTGGTGAACTGAGCGTAGCGCTGCCGGCCCGGCGCAATCGCCAAGATATCCTGCGGCACCAGCCGTTCCAGCGCGCGGACGGCGTCCTCGACCTTGCCCGATCTCGGCCTGAGTGCGATTTGGCCCATGTGGGAGACGTCGAACAGGCCGGCTGCGTTGCGGGTATGAAGGTGCTCCTTCAGGACTCCGGCCGGATATTGCACCGGCATGTCATAGCCCGCGAACGGCACCATCTTGCCGCCGAGCGAGACATGCAGGTCGTAAAGGGGGGTGCGTTTCAGGGATTCTTTGTCGTCACGCGCAAGCATCGGGGGGCCCTCGGCGGTTCCCCGGGAAGGATTTCCCGTGGACACCAGTCGAAGCCCCATCTGTCGCTGTGCCTGAGAGTATTATCCCGTCGGCGGACGCTGTCCGAACCAACCCTTCTAAAAGGTCTTGGCCCGTCGGCGCCTCTTTCCAGATGCTGTCAAAGCCACGCGGTCCTTTTGCCTGAGAGTTTCCGGGGCGGTTGCTCCTTCGGCGCCGGCACCAGTGCCGGTCTCTCCCGACGTGGCCGTACGATACAGATGGGTAAAGACCACAGGCCGGCCAAGCCTGTCAACGCGGCATCGGCGGCTTTCCAACGGATTGCGCGACTGCGGCAACGCCTTGATCTGTCTGCACAGTTTCTGGACAGCGAAGCTGGCCTTGTCTAAAAGCGCTTTGACCCGCAGATATCAGCCCAAACTTGCGGTTTGGATGGCGTATGGCGGGTCCAAGCACACCCGATTGGATGAACATGAGCGGCGTCAACGAGATCAGGTCGACCTTTCTGAACTTCTTTGCCGAGAACGGCCACGAGATCGTGTCGTCCTCGCCATTGGTGCCGCGCAACGATCCGACGTTGATGTTCACCAATGCCGGCATGGTGCAGTTCAAGAACGTCTTCACCGGCGTCGAGAAGCGGCCCTATCAGCGCGCCACCACCTCGCAGAAATGCGTGCGCGCCGGCGGCAAGCACAACGACCTCGACAATGTCGGCTACACCGCGCGCCATCTCACCTTCTTCGAGATGCTCGGCAACTTCTCGTTCGGCGACTATTTCAAGGAGCGCGCGATCGAGCTGGCCTGGACGCTGATCACGAAGGAGTTCGGGCTCAAGAAAGACAAGCTGCTCGTCACGGTCTACCACACCGACGATGAGGCGGCCGGACTGTGGAAGAAGATCGCGGGCTTCTCCGAGGATCGCATCATCCGCATCCCGACCTCGGACAATTTCTGGGCGATGGGCGACACCGGCCCGTGCGGCCCGTGCTCGGAGATCTTCATCGATCGCGGCGATCACATCTGGGGCGGGCCGCCGGGCTCCCCGGAGGAGGATGGCGATCGCTTCCTCGAATTCTGGAATCTCGTCTTCATGCAGTACGAGCAGGTGACGAAGGAGGAGCGCGTGGCGCTGCCGCGTCCCTCGATCGACACTGGCATGGGGCTGGAGCGCATGGCCTGCATCATGCATGGCGTCGACAGCGTATTCGAGACCGACCTGTTCCGTCATTTGATCGATGCGACGGCGTCCGCGCTCGGCAGCGGACCGGATGAGAAGACCGTGGCCTCGTTCCGCGTCATCGCCGACCATCTGCGTTCGTCGGCCTTCCTCGTCGCCGACGGCGTGCTGCCCTCGAACGAGGGCCGCGGCTATGTGCTGCGCCGGATCATGCGCCGCGCGATGCGCCATGCGCAGTTGTTAGGTGCGAAAGAACCGCTGATGCATCGGCTGGTCTGGGCGCTGGTGCGCGAGATGGGCCAGGCCTATCCGGATTTGATGCGCGCGGAAAATTTGATCGAGGAAACGCTGCGCCTGGAAGAGACCCGCTTCCGCAAGACGCTGACACGCGGCCTCGCCATTCTCGACGAGAAGAGCGCGTCCTTAAAGAAGGGCGACATGTTCGACGGCGACGTCGCCTTTACGCTGTACGACACCTATGGCTTCCCGCTCGACCTGACGCAGGACGCGCTGAAGTCGCGCGGCATCAGCGTCGATCAGGCCTCGTTCACCGACGCGATGGAGCGTCAGAAGGCCAAGGCACGCGAGTCCTGGAAGGGGTCTGGCGAAGCTGCTTCCGAGGCGATCTGGTTCCCGCTGCGTGAGAAGCTCGGCGCAACCGAATTCCTGGGTTACGAGACCGAGAGCGCCGAAGGCGTGGTGACCGCGCTGGTCAAGGACGGCAAGGAAGCCACCAGCCTCAAGGCCGGCGAGCTAGGGGCGATCGTGCTGAACCAGACGCCGTTCTACGCGGAGTCCGGCGGCCAGGTCGGCGACACCGGCGTATTGACCGGCGAGGGCGGCATCAAGTTCCGCGTCACCGACACGCAGAAAAAGCTCGGCGATTTCTTCGTTCACATCGGCACGGTCGAGAGCGGCGAGCTGAAGCTCGGCACCGCGCTGCAGCTCGAAGTGGATCACGGCAGGCGCTTTTCGATCCGCGCGCATCACTCGGCCACGCATCTCATCCACGAGGCGCTGCGCCAGGTGCTCGGCGACCACATTGCCCAGCGCGGCTCGATGGTCGCGCCGGATCGTTTACGTTTCGACTTCGTGCATCCGAAGCCGATCACGGCGGAAGAGCTCGCGCGCGTCGAGGACATCGCCAACAACGTGGTGCTGGAGAATGACGAAGTCTCGACCCGCGTCATGGGCGTGGACGAGGCCCGTGAGGCCGGCGCACGCGCGCTGTTCGGCGAGAAATATGGCGATGAGGTTCGCGTCGTCTCGATGGGCCGCACCGCGCGCGAGCGCGGCGCCAACGCACTCGGCTGGTCGGTCGAACTGTGCGGAGGCACCCATGTCAGGCGCACCGGCGACATCGGGCTGATCACGCTGACGGGCGAGAGCGCGGTCGCCTCCGGCGTGCGCCGCATCGAAGCGCTGACCGGCAACTACGCGCGAAAACACGCCAACGACACCATGGCGCTGGCGAAGACCGCCGCGCACGAGCTGCGCACGTCGATCGACGACGTTCCGGCGCGCATTGCCGCGCTGATGGAAGAGCGCAAGAAGCTCGAGCGCGAACTCTCCGACGCCCGCAAGAAGCTGGCGATGGGCGGCGGTGCAGCTTCGAGCAACGGCGCGGCCTCCGGCGTGCGCGAGGTCGGCGACGTCAAGCTGATGGCGCGCGCGGTCGAGGGCATCGAGATGAAGGATCTCAAGAGCCTTGCCGACGACGGCAAGAAGCAGATCGGCTCCGGCGTCGTCGCCATCGTCGGCGTCACCGAGGACGGCAAGGCTGGCGTGGTGGTCGGCGTCACCGCTGACCTCACCTCGCGCTTCAATGCGGTCAATCTGGTGAAGATCGCCTCCGAAGCGCTCGGCGGCAAGGGTGGCGGCGGGCGGCCCGACATGGCCCAGGCCGGCGGCCCCGATGGAGCGAATGCGGCCGCAGCACTCACGGCGATCGAAAAAGCCATGACTGAACAAAAATCGACCGGCGCGTAAGCAGGTGCGCCCCGTTCCGCGAGGGCGTGGCTCAACCGATCCCAATCTGAGGGATCGCCTCTACGAATTGCTGGAGCACGATCCGCTGGCCTACTCGGTCGGGTCGCGCTTCATCCAGCTGATCATTGCCGTCATCGTGCTCGACGTCGCCGCGATGATCCTTGCCTCGGTGCCGGAGCTGGACGCGCAATTCGGTGCGCTGTTCGCAGGCATCTCCATCCTCGCCATGATCGTGTTCGCGCTGGAATATGCCGCGCGCCTGTGGACGGTGGCGGGTCACACCCAGCGTACGGCGTCTGCGCTGTCGGACCGGCTCAGCTACGTCTTCTCCGCACTCGGCATCGTCGATCTCCTCGCGTTCCTGCCGGCTGCGATTGTGCTCGCCACGGGCCGGCATGCAACGCTGGCAGCGCTGGGCGTGCTGCCGTTCTTCAAGCTGGTGCGCTATTCGCCGGCGATGCGTTCGCTGCTCGCGGCCGTGCATGCCGAGCGGCGGGCGCTGATCGGCTGCATCGTCATCCTGATCGGCGCGGTGCTGACGTTTGCCTCGCTGCTCTACGCCATCGAGCGCGACGTGCAGCCGGACAAGCTCGGCACCATTCCGCAAGCGATGTGGTGGGCGATCGTGACGCTCGGCACCGTCGGCTACGGCGACGTCGTGCCGGTGACGGCGCTCGGCAAGTTCATCTCCGTTTTCACCATCATCAGCGGCTTTGCCATGATCGCGCTGCCGGTCGCGATCATCTCGACGGCCTTTGCGGAAGAGGTGAAGCGGCGGGACTTCGTGGTCACCTGGGGCATGCTGGCGCGGGTGCCGCTGTTCTCACACCTCAGTGCATCCGAGATCGCCGACATCATGCGGCTGCTTCGGGCGCGCACGATCGAGCAGAGCGAGATCCTGGTGCGGCGGGGCGATGCGGCTTCGTCGATGTATTTCATCACCGCCGGCGAGGTCGAGATCACGCTGCCGAACCAGCAGGTGCGGCTCGCGGATGGCACCTTCTTCGGCGAGATCGCGCTGCTGCACAAGACCAAACGCAGCGGCACGGTGACGGCGACACGCAAGACCCGGCTGCTGGTGCTCGACGCCCAGGATTTTCACGCCCTGATCGAACGCATGCCGACGCTCGCCGCGCATGTTCACAAGACGGCGAAGGCGAGGCTGGAGGGCAGCGGCGATCTCGCCGCGGCAGAGCTGGCGCAAGGCGAGAAAGATGGGGCGCCCTGAGCACTCCGTCACATCAAATCAATGCGCTTCCAAGCCCACAAGGAATTTGCGTGTCTCGGTGTCAATCCGGCTGCCGCGGGAGGCAATCTCCTCGCGGGCCGACTGGAATGTGTAGCCGAGATGGGCGCCGTCGTGCCACGGATAGAAGGTGCTGCACCAATAGCCCGTAGTGATTGAGCGGCATCGAAACGTAAGAGGCTCCGTTCGGGAGACCGCGTCCGACGTGATGTAGACGTCGCCTGACTGCGGCGTAGCCTTGAGGGAGTCCTGGTAGGTCGAGCGTGTCCCTCCGAATTCACCCAAGATCACTTCGTCCGGCGCAAATAGGTAGATATCAAGAGGGAAATCGAGCTTGTCGTCTCCGCCGTGCTTGGCCGCGGCGTGAGCGGCGCAATAGCTCTCGGCCCAGTCCGGGACCGGGCCGGTGCAAAGCGGAGGGGGCACCAGGCCAAAGTTGCGCAACTGGAGCCATATCCGTTTGGCTTTGACCGGGCGTGCGCCATCATCATTCAGAGCGCAAAACTCCCGTAGGCTGGCGCTGTGCTCGAGATAGTAGGCGCGCGCGCTCGAACTCCTGTCGAGATAGATGTTCAGGAAAGTTTTGGCTGGAAAGGAGAAGGCGGCATCGGCGATCGTCACGCGAAACGTCGTGTTCCGGCAAGCCTCCGGGGCGGGGCGCATTTTCCAGTCGTGCCACCAGCTCGGGATGAACAGGATGGCGGGCACCATCGCAAATCCGGCGAGGCCGATCGCAAGTACGTAGCGCAGCCGGAGTCCGTAAGCTGCGAAGAGCAGGGTGAAGCCACGAACGAGGACGCCGGTTGCGAATCCGGTGGTCACGACGGCCCAGAATGCCACTCCGATTCCACCGCCCGGGCCCTCATTGTAGCCGAGGCGGGACGACACGATCCAATGCTGCATCCAAAGCGCCGCCAACAGCCCGCCGAAGATGCATGTCACGCCCGCCACCAGCGCCACGTCGGCATCAACGCAGGGATCGCGTAGGGAATCAGAACAAGCGCGATCAGGAAGAGGATGAGGTTGGTCGTCACAGTTGTTCCTTGAGCTTCGGAACAACTCTTAGATGTGGTTCGTGAGAGCGCGGTAAAGAGGCCGGCGCGATTGCATCGGTCTGCCGACAGGATGCGTTTACCAATCGGCCGAACGGGACGGTCTCAGCCCTTCTTCAGGAAAACATAATCGGCCGAATAGGGCGCGCTCCTGAACTCGCCGGGCTTGTCGCATGCGCCGTCGAGCTTGCCGCCATGGGTGTTGATGCGCTGAACCGTGGTCACGGGCGTGAGGACACCGCTGCCGCGGTGGGTGGTCACTTCCAGTTTCAGCCAGGGAATGTCGGCCGCGGTGGTACCCGGGGCATTGCCGGCGGCCTTGGCGGCCACGGCGCTGCCGTCGGCATGCTCCCAGTTCGGCCCGGCATAGTGCCGGCCGATCGTCTTGCCCTCGGAGAGAAGCGTCGCGATCGGTTCGCGGAAGGCCCAGGCGAGCTTGCCGTCGGTGCCAGCCTTGCATTCATAGACCTGCGCGCCCTCGGCGTGGACGCTGAGCACGATGTTCTCGCCCGGCGCGCTGATGGCGTCGGGGAGTGGGTCGGCGGCCACAGCCGGTCCAGCGAGCAGCAACAGGCAGGGGACGGCAAGCTTGATCGACATGGTCGCATCTCCGCGCAAAGGTCCAAAAAAGCGAACGGGCCGCGCTTGCGACGCGGCCCGTGATGATGTCCGACCCAGTCGGGCGAAATTGCGGACGGCTTACGCCGCCAGCGCCTTGCCGAGGTTCTCGGCGACCTTGTCGAGGAAGCCGGTGGTCGAGAGCCAGCGCTGGTCGGCGCCGACCAGGAGCGCGAGGTCCTTGGTCATGTAGCCTTCCTCGACGGTATCGACGCAGACCTTCTCAAGGGTGTTCGCGAACTTGGCGAGCTCCGCATTGTTGTCGAGCTTGGCGCGGTGCGACAGGCCGCGGGTCCAGGCGAAGATCGACGCGATCGAGTTGGTCGAGGTCTCCTTGCCCTTCTGGTGCTCGCGGTAATGGCGGGTCACCGTGCCATGGGCGGCTTCGGCTTCCACCGTCTTGCCGTCGGGGGTGAGGAGGACCGAGGTCATCAGGCCGAGCGAGCCGTAGCCCTGCGCCACCGTGTCGGACTGCACGTCGCCATCGTAGTTCTTGCAGGCCCAGACATAGCCGCCGGACCATTTCAGCGCCGAGGCGACCATGTCGTCGATCAGGCGGTGCTCGTAGGTCAGGCCCTTGGCGTCGAATTCCTTCTTGAACTCGCGCTCGTAGATGTCCTGGAAGATGTCTTTGAAGCGGCCGTCATAGACCTTCATGATCGTGTTCTTGGTCGAGAGATAGACCGGGTAGTTGCGCAGCAGGCCGTAGTTCAACGAAGCGCGGGCGAAGTCGATGATGGAATCGTCGAGATTGTACATCTGCATCGCGACGCCGGCGCCCGGGGTCTTGAACACTTCCTTCTCGATGACGGTGCCATCCTCGCCGACGAACTTCATCGTCAGCGTACCCTTGCCCGGGAACTTGATGTCGGTGGCGCGATACTGGTCGCCATAGGCGTGGCGGCCGATGATGATCGGCTTGGTCCAGCCGGGAACCAGGCGCGGCACGTTCTTGCAGATGATCGGTTCGCGGAAGATCACGCCGCCGAGGATGTTGCGGATGGTGCCGTTCGGCGACTTCCACATCTGCTTGAGATTGAATTCCTTCACCCGGGCCTCGTCCGGAGTGATGGTGGCGCACTTGACGCCGACGCCAACCTTCTTGATGGCCTCGGCGGCGTCGATGGTGACCTGATCGTTGGTCTCGTCACGGTATTCCATGCCCAGGTCGAAATAGAGCAGCTCGACATCCAGGAACGGGTTGATCAGCTTGTCCTTGATGTACTGCCAGATGATCCGGGTCATCTCGTCGCCATCGAGTTCGACGACGGGGTTGGACACCTTGATTTTTGCCATGATCGGGGAAGCCTCTTGGGAACGGCGCTTTGGCGCGCCACGGGAATATCCGCCGCCTCTTAGCACCGGGACGCGGCCGGCGAAAGCCAAGGGATTATGCACTTTTAGCTCATCCAGCCTCCGCAGATGGGGGGCGGGAGCAGCCCCGCCGCGGGGGCCGGGGTGAAGTTTCAGACGAGATTCAAAAGTCGAATCCAACCCGTTATTTCCCTTGAGAATTTCCTCAGGACAGGCAAACGACAGGCGCTCGGGCAGCCGGCCCGAGAGCAGGTCAAGACGGGTCGATACCGGGTCAGGACCGGCCTTGAATCAATTCATCAAGAGCGCCTGTCCAAGGCCTTGAGAACCAGTGTGAAAGCGAAGCGAGATGTCGGGGACTGACAAGAGCAAAGCGGGCCTTTCCCTCGACGGTCCCATCGTCATCCTGGTCGAGCCGCAGCTTGGCGAAAACATCGGCATGGCCGCGCGCGCCATGGGCAACTTCGCGCTGAGCCGATTGCGCATCGTCAACCCGCGCGACGGCTGGCCGAATATCGCAGCCCAGCGCGCCGCGGCCGGGGCCGACTATATTCTGGATAAGGTCGAATTGTTCGACACGGTCGGTGAGGCCGTCGCAGACCTCGACCTGCTGTTCGCCACCACCGCGCGTCCCCACGACCAGGCCAAGCCGGTGGTGGGGCCGGAAGCCGCAGCCAGCGAGATTTCAGGGCACGTTGCGGCGGGCGGCAAGGCCGGTATCCTGTTCGGCCGGGAGCGCTGGGGCCTCACCAACGAGGAGGTCGGGCTCGCCAACCGCATCATTACCTTCCCGGTCAATCCGGGCTTCGCCTCGCTCAACCTCGCCCAGGCCGTGCTCCTGGTCGGCTACGAATGGTTCAAGCGCGCGACCTCCGGCGAGCTGCCGCACAGCATGCCGGAGCGCTCCGAGCGCGCCTCGCAGCACCAGATGCAGGCCTTCTTCGACAATCTCATCCGCGAACTCGACCGGGTCGAATTTCTGCGCCCAGCCGAGAAGCGCGACACCATGCTGGTGAACCTGCGCAACATCTTCACCCGCATGGAGCCGACCAAGCAGGATATGCACACCCTGCATGGGGTGGTGATGGCGATCGCGGAAGGGCGCAAGGGCCCGGCCAAAGGCGGCGTGCTCGACGGCGAGCAGGCCACGCGTCTGCGCGCGCTGCTGGCCGAGCACGGGCAGGGCGGCGGGGTGCCCGACAGCGGCTCCACCGTGCGCGGCCTTGCGCGTCTGCTCCGCCGCAACCCGACCGATGCCGAGCGCCTGCTGTGGCAGGCGCTCACACGTGATCGCCGCTTCGCAGGAGGGTTCAAGCGCCAGACCCCGGTCGGCCGACACATCCCGGACTTCGTCTCGTTCCCGCACCGGATCGCGATCGAACTGGTCAACCCGGGCGAGGGCGAGACCATCGCTGCCGACCGCGCGGGCCGGCGGGCGTGGCTTGAGGCGCGGGATTATCGGGTAATCGAGATGCGGGCGGCGGATGTGGAGCGGGATCTGGAGGCGGAGCTGGCGCGGCTGCAGGGGATGATCGCGCAGGGCGCGTAGATTTCGTCGGGAAGCGGAGCGAATTGTCGCTCTCGCTCACCTTGGCCGATCAGCGCCGGTTCAGCGCTGAAAGACAACCTTGCCGCCGACCAGGGTCAGGTCCACCTTGATGTCCTTGATCTGCTCCTCCGGCACGGCCGCGTAGTCAGCGGAGAGCACGACGATGTCCGCCAGCTTTCCGGGTTCGATGGTCCCTTTGCGCGTTTCATCGAACGTGTAGCGCGAAGCCGCGCTGCTGTAGAGCCGTAGGGCCTGCTCGCGCGTAATGGCTTCTGCCGAGCCGTAGACGTTTCCGTTGGGGTCCTTCCTGGTCACCATGATGTACATGTTGAGGAAGGGGTTGATCGGGTTGACCGGAAAATCCGTCCCGGCGCCGAGGCTGTTGAGCCCCATTTTTTCGATCAACGTCCTGGTCGGCACGGCGCGGTCGGCGGTCGCTTTCCCGAGAAATCGTTCGACGGTCGCTCCCTTGTCCCACATGAAAACGTTCTGGAAATCGACGCGGACTCCCAGTCTTTGCGCACGCTCCATCTGTTCTGGCCGGATCAGGCTGGCGTGGATGAGGACGAAGCGACGGTCGCGGATCGATTTTTCTTTATCCGCGGCCTCGAAGGCATCGAGCACATGGTCAATACCCAGATCGCCCACCACGTGGACACCGACACGCCAGTCATAACGGTTGCAGACGGAGATGAGTTGCTTCAGCCGCTCGGGAGTCTGCTGCGTGATGCCGTGATAGTTGTCGTGCGAATCGGGATACACGTCACGCATGAGCGCTGTCTTAAGCGTCATGCCGCCGTCGTAAAAGATCTTGATGCCCGCGAACTTGAGCCAATCGTCACCGAAGCCTGATGAGGCCCCATTGCCTGACATGATCGCTTCCCATGCCGTCAGATCGGCTGGGGGCTCCGGTCGAAACATCACGCCGGTGCGCAAAGTGGCTTTCCCGGCTGCGACAAGCTTCTGCAGCGTGCGGACATCGCGTGGCTCTGTTGCGCCTTCGATCACACTGGTGATGCCGAAGCTGTTCAGCACACCTTCGGCAATGGTGAATTGCCGCATCTCGTCGTCTTCTGTCCAGGGTGGTACGGCCTTCTCGACCCGATCGATCGCCGTCTCCACGAGCACGCCGGTCAATTCACCGGCTGCGTCGCGTTCAAAGTTTCCACCACTCGGATCCGCGGTGGTCTTGTCGACACCGACCACTTGTAGAGCCATGGTGTTCGCCATCGAGAAATGCCCGACGGTGCGAAGATAGACCGGGTTGTTCGGAGCAACGCTATCGATCTCCTGCCTCGTCAGATAGCGCTTCTCGGCCAATTGTGAGGGCGGATGCCACGCGCCACCTACAATCCACTCACCCGGCTTTTTCTTCGTGGCGAATGATTTGATGGCTTCGAGCGCGTCCGCAACGGTCTTGGCGCGGCCCAGGATTACGACATAGTCGCCCAGACCAGCGGCCTTGAAGTGAGCGTGTGTATCGATCAATCCGGGGATGACGGTCTTGCCAGACACGTCGAGCACGCGGGTCCGGGCGCCTGCAAGCGCCTTGATCGAAGCACTGGTTCCGGTCGCGATGATCGTTCCATCTGCGACGGCGACTGCCTCCGTGACGGTCGATCGGTCGTCCAACGTCAGAACCTTGCCGTTAACGAGGACCAGGTCAGGCGCATTAAGCTCCGGCTGCTGCGCCTCGGCATTTGCGACGCCAGCGATGAACATGCCCGTAGCAAGGATTGCAAATGCCTTTAACTTGCGGACCATCGCGTACCCCTTTGGATCTTTTTGCTTGGCGACAGCTGCAAGGGTATCTTTGATCAAATAGGGGTTCAATGCTTCTCGACGCTTGGCAGCGTCGCACGGTGGGCAGGTGGAGTGCTTCCTTGTTAGGCGGAAAGCTGGCCGGCCGCCCACGTCCGTCTACGAAGGACGCCCGAGCTGCACCTCGCGCTCCACCGCAATCCATGTCGTGCGCGCCACCGCCAGCAACTTCCCGGCTTCGTCATGCGCTGCAGCTTCGGCCATGCGCTTGCGGCCGTCGCGGCCCGTTGGCCAGGCCGTGATGATGCAGCGGTCTCCCGGGCGCGGGCGATCTTCGATCCGCGCCGACATCCGTCCCAGCAGCAGCGGCGCCTTGTCGAAGCTGCCGCTCTGCGGATCGCAATTGCAGGCAAAACCGGTGGGGCAGTCGAGCGCCGACCAGAGGAATTCGGTGGCGACCAAGCCGTCCTCGGCGGCGAGATTCTTGTCCGGCGTCCAGCTCGCCGCGAGAACGGCGCTGTGACCACGGAGCGAGCCGGCAAAGATGCGCAGGCCGTCGCCTTTCGTCCTTGCAGGACCGCAGACGAAACATGTCGGCAGGGGATGCTCGTGCGGCTTCACCGGCGTCAATAGCTCGGCGGCGCAGGCGTCCTCGAAGCTGGCTGTTTCCATGCGCGCAAGCTCGACGCTTGCCGCTCGCCCGGTCGCGACGATCTTGTTGCCGTCGCGAAGCTCCCATGTGCCGTCGTTCGTCGCGACCGCATCGAGCATCGTGTCCAGCGGCGGCGGTGCGCGCAGCGTCACCTCCGCGGCCCCGGGAATGTGGCGGGCGAGCCGGCCGCAGACATAGCCGCCGTTCCCGGAGTTGGGAGGACCGCAAAAGCGTTTGTCGATCATAATCTGTGTCATCGGTTTTGTTCTCTCTTCCCGGTGTACTTTACCTGACCTTGAGAACAATTCGGCCCCGAACCGTTCGGTTGGCCACGGCACGCATGGCTTCGCCGGCCTCCTCCAAAGGGAGGACGCGATCGATGTGCGGGCGTATTTGTCCGTCGGCCAGCAATTGCATCAGCGCGGCGTTCATACGGGCGGCTTCGAGCGAGAATTTCTCCGCCCAGGCGCCGACGAAGACCCCGAGGATGGAATAGTTTTTCAGCAGCGGCAGGTTCATCGGGAGCTGGGGAATCTCGCCGCTAGTGAAGCCGATCGGCATCAGCCGTCCGCCCCATTTCATCAGCCGCGCCATCTGCTCGAAAATCGCGCCACCGATAGTGTCGAAGCCGATGTCGATGCCTTCTCCTGCCGTGACCGACTTGATGCGGTCGCGCAGATCCTCGCTGCGATAGTTGACGATTTCGCTAGCCCCATAGTTGCGAACCAGAGCAGCCTTGTCATCGGAGCCGATACCGGCGACGACGCGCAGGCCCAGATGGCGGCCGAGATCGACCACGGCAAGGCCAACTCCGCCAGCAGCACCGGTGACGAACAGCGTTTCGCCGCGCTGCGCCCGGGCCCGTTCGACCAGCGCGTAATAGGCCGTGCCGTAATTGTGCAGGACCGTCGCCGCGGCTTCGAATGCGACGCCTTCAGGCAGAAGAACGCACTTTGAGTCCTTCGCTATCATCCGTTCGGCGTAGCCGCCGGTCCATGCGCTGCACGCCACACGGTCGCCGGGCGCAAATGCCGTGACCTCGTCGCCGACCGCGACGACGATGCCGGATGCTTCCGTGCCGGGCACGAAGGGCGTCGGCGGCCGCATCTGGTAGAGGCCCGAGACCACCAACTGGTCCATGAAACTGACCGAGGCGGCGTGGACGTCGATCAGAATCTCGTCGCGCGCCGGCTTCGGCTCGTCGATTTCACTGAGGCGCAAATCGCCAGGTCCGGTGAATGAACTGCATAGAACTGCTCTCATCGTATCGCTCCAGCGGATTGTCCATGTTCGGCAGGTTCTCTCAACGGCGTCGCATATCCTGCGACGAGCTTGACGAAATCGGCCTGTCGCGCTGCACCAGTCTTCTCAAACAGGCGACGGACATGCGTCTTGATCGTCGTAACTGCGACGCCGAGCGCCGCCGCCACTTCGGGAACGCCGCCGAGTTCGACAATCGCGAGCAACACACGCAACTCCGTCGGCGTCAGTTTGAATGCGTTACGGAGAGCTTCGGAACGAGGCGATAGTGTCAGCGCCGCCTTGCGGACGAACAACGCGGCAACCGCGCTGTAGGCGACACCCGCATTTCGGCGCACGCCCGATGTTAGCGACAGGACATGGGCGACGTGGCGTTCTCCGTCCAATCCGATCATCGAGATCGCGAGTCCGTTGATGCCATGGGCCTCGTCGCCGCGTCCCGCTGCCGCGAAGACTTGCCGCAACGTCTGGCTGACCATGGTATCGCAGGCCATTAGCTGCCCACGGAGCTCAAGCAGGACGTTGCAGGCATCGAGCATGGTCTGCCCGGCGGTATTGGCATGAATGAGACGTCCGTCCGTGTCGACGAGAAAGAGGCTGGCGTCGAGCCCATCGAGGATATCGGCGAACACGGCGGGGTTTGCGGCCACGGGAACGGGCCCCCGCCCGATTGCAAATGCGCGGCTTGGCACTGCGCTCATCGGGGTGCACCAGCGGGGCGAGGGGGCTGCCGCTCGTCCGCCGGGCGGCGCGTGAAAAGCCGCGGCAGCAGCATCGGAACGCGGCGGCGATATTGCCGATAGGTCATGCCGAACTCGGCGATCAGATCCCGCTCCTCGAACTGCAGGGCGACCAGGATGTAGGCCGTGTTCGCAATCGCGAACAGCAGATGGCCAACGGTCATCTCGGGCGTGGCCCAGAACGCGAGCAGAAAGCCCAGCATGAGCGGATGTCGCACGATCTTGTAGAGCAGCGGCGTTCTGAACGACTGACCTGGTATCTCGGACCCGCGGAACGCGACGAAAGCCTGGCGGAGGCCGAACAGATCGAAATGATCAATCATGTGGGTCGAGGCGAACGCGATCAGCCAGCCGAGCCAATGCACGCCGATCAGCAACCAGGCCGCTATTCCGCTCGCTTGCCAGACCGGCGTCGGGATCGGACGCCACTGCCAGAACAGCAAAAGGAGGATCAGGCTGGAGAGCAGCACATAGGTGCTGCGCTGGCAGGCGAGGGGGAGGAATTTGGCCCACCATCGCTTGAAGGCCGGGCGCGCCATGACGCTGTGCTGGATTGCAAACAGGCTCATCAGCAGCAGGTTGACGACGATGGCCTCGCCCCAATTCGCGGAGCTGCCGACGCCGATCGACATATCGATCGATTTGGGCACGACATAATTGCCGACGAAACCGAGCGCATAGAGAAATGAGATCGTGAAGATGACGTAGCTCACGATGGCATAGAGCAGGATCAGGAGGCGCGAGATCATGTTTTTTCCTATTGTGCCTGATGCAGCCGTGCCGCATGCAGGAGCCTGAGTTGCTCGCCGGCGAGCAGGCTCGATCTGCCCCGATTGCTATTGCTGGACCGTCCCCTGTGCGTCCCCCGGGGGCGCCGCGAGGGAAGGGAGGACTTTCATGACGGCTTTCTCGCTGGGGACGTTCGGGTTCCCGGAGGTCCACGCCGACGGCCGCCCGATCAAGTTGGCCTTACGCAAGGGCCTCGCGCTGCTGGTCTATCTCGCGGAGGCCAAGGGCGCTGCCCGCGAAATCGTGGCCACGCTGCTGTGGCCCGAGGCCGACCGCGACACCGGGCTTGCGCGATTGCGGCGCCTGCTTCACCGCATCGAGCTGACACTCGGTCAGAAGGTATTCGAGACCGACCGGACCAGCGTGCGATGGTCTCCGGCAGTCGCGCTGAAGGTCGATGCACATCTGTTCGAGAGCGCCTGCGATCGCGGCGATTTTGATGAGGCGTGCCAGGTCTACGGGGGAGATTTCCTCGCAGGCTTCTCGCCGGAGGATTGTCCGGAATTCGACGACTGGGCGTTCTTCCGCCGCGAGGCGCTGCGGGGACGGCTGATGCATGCGCTGGAGCGTCTGGTGCAGGACAAGACTGCTGGCGGCGACTACTTTGCCGCGGCCGCGCATGCGACCCGTCTGGTCGAGCTCGATCCTTTGAGCGAGGTCTACGGCCGGCATCTGATCCGCAGCCTGCTGCTGGCGGGCGACCGTAGCGCGGCAGAGCGGCACCACGCGGCACTGACGCAGCGGCTGCGTGACGAGCTTGGTGTTAGGCCCGAAGCCGAGACTGAGGCGTTAATGAGTCCCGCGGCGGCACACGCCGTTCCGGCGACGCGCTACGTGAAGGGCGCCGGTGTGCATCTGGCGTATCAGACCTATGGCAGCGGTCCGCTCGATATCCTGGTCATGCCCGGCTTCGTGTCGCATGTGGAACGCGCCTGGGAGTATCCCGCGAGCCGGACGTTTCTGGCCTCACTGATGAAGCTTGGGCGTCTGATCGTGTTCGATCGTCGCGGCATCGGGTTGTCCGACCGGGTTGGATCGGCGCCTGGTATCGATGTCACCGCGGAGGATATCGGCACCGTGCTGCGGGCCGTGGATGCGCGCCGCGTCGTGCTGTTCGGCGCATCCGAGTGCGGGCCGGCCTGCATCAAATTTGCGGTCGACGAGCCGCGTCTCGTGGCCGGACTGATCCTGTTCGGTGCATTGGCCAAGGGCTGCTGGTCGCAGGACTATCCGCACGCGTTGCGCGCCAGCCAGTACGACGCCTGGAGCAAGCACCTCATCGCGCAATGGGGAGGTCCGGTGGAGATTGAAACCTTCGCGCCCAGCCTTGCCGGCGACCCTCAGGCACGCGCCTGGTGGGCGGGGCTATTGCGCGCGGCCTCCAGTCCCGGCGGCATCTCGGCGGTGCTCGAGGCGTTTCGCGACGCCGACGTGCGGCACCTTTTGCCGCAAATTGCCATGCCGACATTGGTGCTGCATCGTCGAGACGACAAGGCCGTACGGATCGCGGCCGGCCGCGATGTGGCGAGCCGGATCAAAGGTGCGCAGTTCGTCGAGCTCGACGGCCATGATCATTGGTTCTTCGCAGGCGATCAGCAGCCGGTGCTGGGGGCGATCAAAAGGTTCATAGATCTGTTGCCGGGCGGGGTGAGAGCGGGCCGTAAGGTGCTGTAGCCCGGATGGAGCGGAGCGCAATCCGGGACAGTGTCCCCGCATTCCGCTGCGCTCCATGCGGGCTACGAGGTCACACCGCCTCTAACTGATCCGCCGCGCGCTTCTTCTTTGGCTTTGACTGGCTGAGCAGGGGGCCCGCGGTCAGCGCCGCCGTATCGGCCACGCCCGGATCGCGCGACACCATCGCCGCGACGATCGCGCCGTCGATCAACAGGCCGAGCTGATGTGCGAGCACGACGGGCTCGTTCGATCCGAGCTCGCCGGCGAGCTTCTCGATGTGGCCGAGCACGATCTTCTTGTGCTTCATCGCAATGTTGCGGAACTGCTTGGCGTCCTTATCGTGCTCGCCGACCGCATTGATGAAGGGGCAGCCGTAGAAGCGCTCTTCCGCGAACCAGCACTTCAGGGCCGGGAAGATGCGCGTGAGCTTGGCTTGCGCGTCGCCGCCGCCTTCTTCCATGGCGCCGATGAACCATTCGCGCCACTGCTTGCCTTCGCTTTCCAGGACCGCGTTGACGAGATTGGTCTTGGAGCCGAACAATTTATAGAGCGTGGTCTTCGCGGTGCCGGCTTCCGCGATGATCGCGTCGATGCCGGTGGCGTTGATGCCGTTCTTGCAGAACAGATGCGTCGCGGCGTTGAGCAGGCGCCCGCGCGCAGACTCGTCGTCGCTGGTGCCGTGCGGCGACTGAGACTTCTGCTTAGACGTCTTGTTCAGTGAGGGCTTGTTGAGTGAGGGCTTGGCCATGGGCTGCAACTTAATCGCAGCCGCGCCGCATCAGCAAGCCGCATCTGTTCCGCGCTGAAAAGATTCGCAGGGGAAAGCCCGTCTGCATCGCCTTTGAGCAAACGATCCCTGATCAATCCGCAGGCAGCTCCCGCTAAGCGGCTCCAATGCTTCGCCTTTTGATTTTGGCCGGCTCTGGCACGCTCCATGCAAGGAAACAGACCGTTCGGTATCCTACCGATTTCCACTTCTGCCAGGGAGAAGATGATGACTGCCGTCGTTCAAAAGACAGTGCTGACGGGTTGCCTCGCGCCCATCGACAAGAATGGCCTCGAGCAACTGATCGCCAACGGCAAGGCCAATCCGAAGGTCATCAAGACCTTGAAGTGCAAGACGGTCGCGGAAGGAAAATTCCGCCACGCCAACTACATCCGCAGTCTGCCGCCCTACATCGTCGACGAGCCGCCGGGCCTTTTGGGCGACGACACTGCGCCGAATCCGTCCGAAGCCTCGCTCGCCGCGCTGGGCTCCTGCCTCGCCGTCGGCCTGCACGCCAACGCCGTGCATCGCGGCTGGATCGTCAACAAGCTCGAGCTCGAGCTCGAGGGCGATCTTAACATCACTGCGGTGTGGGGCACCGGTGACATCTCGGACAAGCCGGTCGGCTTCACCGACGTGCGCGTCAAGGTCGACATGGAATGTGAGGGGATCTCGCCGGATGAGATCAATGCGCTGGTCGCCCATGTGAAGCAATGGTCGCCGGTCGCCAACACCTTCACCCGCCCGGTCAATCTCGAGGTCGGCATCTAGTAGACGGCAACAGGACAAGGTGCGGGAGACGATCATGGGTTCACTGGCTTTATCACGGGCCGAAGTTTTGGATCAGCCCGCACCGTCCATTGCAGGAGAGGTGGCGCGGATTGCGCGGGAGCAGCTCGCGCCGCTCGCCGCCGGCATCGATGCCGGCACCGTCTATCCCGCCGAGGTGCTGCGCCAATTCGGCGAGGTCGGCGCTTGGGGCAGTCACGTGCCGCACGAGGGGCCCGCGGACTTGCGCTGTGCGATCCAGGCCATGTCGGCGATCGGCGAGGTCTGCGGCAGCACCGCCTTCATGGCGTGGTGCCAGAACACACTGGTCTGGTACGCCGCCAACTCCACCAACATGACGCTGGCAAAGCGCTTCGGCGATGCGTTCTCGACCGGCCGCGTGCTCGGCGGCACCGGGCTTTCCAATCCGATGAAGAGCTTTTTCGGCATCGAAAAGCTCAAGCTGAAGGGGCGCAAGGTCGACGGCGGCTACATCGTGCGCGGCGCGCTGCCCTGGGTCTCCAATCTCGGCCCGGGCCATTATTTCGGCACCATCTTCGAGCGCGAGGACGAGCCGGGCATCGCAAGCGGCGATCCTGGCACTGTCATGTTCCTCGCGGACTGCTCCGATCCCGCGATCACGCTGACGCCGTGCAAGCCGTTTCTCGCGATGGACGGCACCGGTACCTACGGCGTGCAGTTCCGTGACGCCTTCGTGCCGGATGAGCTGATCCTGGCTGATCCGGCCGGCCCCTTCGTGAAGAAGATCCGCGCCGGCTTCATCCTGCTGCAGGCTGGCATGGCGCTGGGGCTCATCAAGGACTGCATCAACATCATGGATGAGGTCGACAACCCGCTCGGTCACATCAACCGCTATTTGCCGCAGCAGCCGGTGCATTTCCGCGATCTGGCCGCCGAACTCGAGGCCGAGACCATGATGCTGGCGCGCGATCCCTACAATGAAGAGGAGACCTACTGGCGCAAGGTGATTGCGCTCAGGCTTCGCGCCGGCGAGGCCAGCGTCGCGGCGGCGCATGCGGCGATGCTGCATTGTGGCGCGCGCGGCTACCTCAAGTCCCACCGCGCGCAGCGCCGCCTGCGCGAGGCCTATTTCGTCGCGATCGTCACCCCTGCCACCAAGCAGCTGCGCAAGATGCTCGCCGATTCCTGAGTTTTACGAGCCCACCCACCATCTAACCTCAACGGAGAGGCTGCCCATGACGGACGTTCTGATCTCTGCCAGCGAACTTGCCGATCTCTTGAAGACCGAGCCCTGTGTCGTGATCGACACGCGCAACCCCGACGCCTATGGCGCCGGGCACCTTCCCAACGCCGTGAACGTGCATGAGATCTTCACGTTTCTTGCGACCTCGACGCCGGAGGGCATGGCCGAGCTGAAGACGAAGTTCGCTGATGCGTTCGGCGCTGCCGGTCTCTCCGGCAAGGAGACGGCCGTGATCTACGAGCAGTCGATGAACTCGGGCTTCGGCCAGTCATGCCGCGGCTATTACCTGCTCACCATGCTCGGCTATCCCAAGGTCAAGGTGCTGCATGGCGGCTTCGATGCCTGGGCGGCCGCGGGTCTTCCGGTGACAAAGGATGTGCCGGCGCCGGCGAAGGCGTCGTTCTCGATCGTACCTGAAGCGGGCGAGATCCTGATCGACGCCAAGACCATGCTGGGGGCGGTCGGCAAGCCGGGCGTCGCCATTCTCGACGTGCGCGATGTCGACGAGTGGATCGGCGACAGCTCGTCGCCCTACGGGAAGGATTTCTGCCCGCGCAAGGGCCGCATCCCCGGCGCGGTGTGGCTGGAGTGGTATCGCATGATGAAGCCGACCGCCGAGGGCCCGCGCTTCAAGTCCAAGGATGAGATCCTGGCGGAATGCGCCACTGTCGGCATCTCGCCGTCCACGCCGGTCTATCTCTACTGCTTCAAGGGGGCGCGCGCCTCGAACACGTTCCTGGCGCTCAAGAACGCCGGCGTGAAGGACGTGCGGATGTATTTCGGCTCCTGGAACGAATGGTCGCGCGATCCGTCGCTGCCGATCGAGCAGGGATTGCCGATCGCATCGGAGGTGACGACCAAGGCGGCGTGATCGCCGCTAACCGCCGGCCCGCGGACGGGGCGCGATTCCCAGCGCCTTGATCCGCGAGGCCAGCGTGGTCGGCTTGATATCCAGCATCTCGGCCGCGCCACCGGGGCCGAACACTTTTCCGGCGCAGCCTTCGAGCGCGGCCAGGATGTTGGCGCGCTCGTGGTCGCGCATTTCGGATGACGTCATCACAGCGGGCCGTGCGTCAGCCTTCTGCCGCGCGGCGCCGGCTGGGGCCTGCGTGCCGGAGGAGTCGGGCAGATCGATCCGCAAACGGCCGTTCTGCGACAGGATCGCGGCGCGCTCGATTACGTTCTGTAGTTCGCGGACATTGCCCGGCCAGTCATAGCGTGTCAGCCGACGCGCATCGCCTTCCGACAGGCGCAGATTCGATTTCAGCGCCTTGCTCTCGCGGGTGAGAAAATGCTGGGCGAGCAGCGCAATGTCCTCGCGCCGTTCGCGCAGGGGCACCGTCTCGATCGGAAACACGTTGAGGCGGAAATAGAGGTCCTCGCGAAAACGCCCGCGCTGCACCTCCTGCTTGAGGTCGCGGTTGGTCGCGGCGATGACGCGGACGTCGACCGCGCGGGTGCGCTCCTGGCCGACGCGCTCGAAATTGCCCTCCTGCAATACGCGCAGCAGCTTGCCTTGCAACTCGAGCGGGATCTCGCCGACCTCGTCGAGGAACAGCGTACCGCCATCGGCAAGTTCGAACCGGCCGATGCGGTCGCGCGTCGCGCCGGTGAAGGCGCCGCGGACATGGCCGAAGAATTCGCTCTCGAACAATTCCCGCGGGATCGCGGCGCAATTGACGCGGATCAGTGGCCGGTCGCTGCGGGTAGAGTCCTCGTGGATGGCGCGTGCGATCAGCTCCTTGCCGGTGCCGGACTCGCCGGTGATCATCACCGCCGCGCTGGTCGGCGCCACCAGCTTGACTTGGCGCAGCGTCGTCTGGATCGCCTCGCTGCCACCGATGATGCCGCGCGGATTGGTCTCGATGCGGATTTCTTCCTGGAGGTAGGCGTTTTCGAGCTCGAGACGTTCGCGCAGGCGATCGACCTCGGCGAGCGCGGCGTGCAGCTTCTCATCGGCCTCGCGGCGCTGGCTGACGTCGCGAAACACCACGACGGCACCGACCACCACGCCGCGGTCGCGGATCGGCGTGGAGGTGTATTCGACCCAGGCCGGCGAGCCGTCCTTGCGCCAGAACACCTCGCCGTCGACCTGGTGCACGGCGCCGTCGCGGAACGCCGCGTAGATCGGGCAATCATGGTTGTGATAGTGCCGCCCGTCATGGTGGGTGTGGTGCATGATGGGATGGATTTCCTTGCCGACCAGCTCCTCGGCTGTCCAGCCCAGCATCCGCTCGGCGGCGGGGTTCACGAAGGTGGTCTTGCCTTCCGCGTTGACGCCGTAAATGCCTTCGCCGGCGGCGCGCAGGATCAGCTGGTTCTCGCGCTCGATGTCCTGGAACACGCGCTCGACCCGCTGCCAGGTCGAGATGCCGCTGCGCATATGGTCTTCAGCGGCCGCATCGACATTGCGGCGGCGGCGCGCGTCGAGATCGGTCAGGGTGAGCTGGACCAGCGTGCGCCCATCATGGGGCAGGACGCTTCCCGCATATTCCAGCCGGAGATTTTGCCCGGTGGCATGGCGCGGGTTGAGCGCCGTGGTCCAGTAGGCGCCCTTGTGCAGCACCGCCTGGGTAAAGACGGTCAGCGCCGGAAGCTCGCCTTCATGCAGCGTGCTCGCCCTGGTCTGGCGCAGCAGCGCGCGGTCGTAGCCGAGCAGGGCGCAGGCGGCGGGATTGGCATCCACGATCTGGTCGCCGAAGGGGTCGACCAGCAGCGTCGCTTCGACCGAGGATTCGAAGGCCGCGACGCGCGGATCGATGGTCGGAGCCACATCGTCGTGGGCGAGTATTGGCGTCGTTGCCATTACGAAATCTCGTTATTCAACTACGAAATGTCGTTTATTACGAATTTTCGTAGTGATCAAGTGTGAGCGAAAGTGCTGCGTCATCAAGGCACTGGCCGACCTGAAGGTGGTGGCATGCTCCTTGCGTAATTCTCCTCGCAAATGACGCGCAGGAGGTCCGATGTCAATTTTCGACAATCCGTTTGATCCCGATCGCAACCTGCGAGCCGGCTGTGCCTGTGGTCAGCATCAATCCGCAGCGGAGCATGAGCAAGCAACCGCATTGCGCTGCGCTCCCGTCGAGAGCGAAGAGAAGCGCTACGAAGGCGTCGTCGCATCTGCCGTGATGCGCGCGATCTTTCCGCAGGATCTGGCGCGGCGCGCGTTTCTGAAATCGGTCGGGGCCTCCACCGCGCTGGCGGCGCTGTCGCAGTTTTTCCCGCTTCAGACCGCCACCGAAGTCTTTGCGCAAGCCGGCGCGCCGGAAAAGAAGGACCTCAAGGTTGGCTTCATCCCGATCACCTGCGCGACGCCGATCATCATGGCGGCGCCGCTGGGCTTCTATGCCAAGCACGGCCTCAACGTCGACGTGGTCAAGACCGCCGGCTGGGCCGTGATCCGCGACAAGACCATCAACAAGGAATACGACGCCGCGCACATGCTGGCGCCGATGCCGCTCGCGATCTCGCTGGGCTTAGGTGCCAACGCCATTCCGTTTGCTGTACCTGCGATCGAGAACATCAACGGGCAGGGCATCGTGCTGGCGAGCAAGCACAAGGACAAGCGCGACCCGAAGGACTGGAAGGGCATGAAGTTCGCCATCCCCTTCGACTATTCCATGCACAATTATCTGCTGCGCTACTATCTCGCCGAACACGGCATCGACCCCGACACCGACGTGCAGCTGCGTTCGGTACCGCCGCCGGAAATGGTGGCAAACCTGCGCGCCGACAACATCGACGGCTTTCTCGCGCCCGACAACATCTGCCAGCGCGCGATCTATGACGGCGTCGGCTTCATGCATCTTTTGTCCAAGGAAATCTGGGACGGGCATCCCTGCTGCAGCTTCGCCGCCAGCCGCGAGTTCATCACGACGGCACCGAACAGCTTTGCGGCGCTGACGCGTGCGATCGTCGATGCCACCGCCTATGCGTCGAAGGCGGAGAATCGCAAGCAGATCGCCGAGGCAATCGCGCCGGCGAACTACATCAACGCGCCGGTGACGGTGCTGGAACAGGTCCTGACCGGCACCTATGCCGACGGCCTCGGCGGCGTGAAGACGGATGAAAAGCGCGTCGATTTCGACCCGTTCCCCTGGCAGTCCTTTGCGGTGTGGATGCTGACGCAGATGAAGCGCTGGGGCCAGATCAAGGGCGACGTCGACTACAAGGCGGTCGCCGAGCAGGTCTATCTCGCCACCGACACAAGAAAGCTCATGACAGAGATGGGCCTGGCGCCGCCAGCCGGCAGCTACAAATCATTTGCGGTGATGGGCAAGACTTTCGATCCGGCCAAGCCGGAGGATTATCTGGCGGGCTTCAAGATCAGGAAGGCGTCGTGAGGGGCCGCGATGTGCCTCCGCTGTCGTCCCGGCGAAGGCCGGAACCCATAACCCCCGGGCGGAGTTTGGCGAATATACGTTGTTCGGTACTACGACCTTTCGACTCCGCTAGATTCCGCGGTATGGGTCCCGGCCTTCGCCGGGACGACTCGTGGAGAGGTCTTGCTGCATGACCGCCTCCCTTCGTCTCCGCGCCGGCCTGGTCTCAATCGTGCTGCTCGTCGCGTTCCTCGGGGTCTGGCATCTCGCCGTGCGCTCGACGGCACCGGTGGCCACGATGAGCCCGGAATACGCCAAGCTGATGGGCCTGACTGCGACGCAGGGCAAATCCGCCATGCCCGGGCCGTTCGATGTCGGCGCAAAACTCTGGGAGCATTTGAAGAGGCCGTTCTACGACAACGGGCCGAACGACAAGGGGCTCGGCATCCAGCTCGGTTATTCCATTGCGCGCGTCGGCACCGGCTATCTGCTGGCGGTGCTGGTCGCGATTCCGCTCGGCTTTCTCATCGGCATGTCGCCGCTGCTCAGCAAAGCGCTCGATCCGTTCATCCAGGTGCTGAAGCCGATCTCGCCGCTGGCGTGGATGCCGCTCGCGCTCTACACCATCAAGGATTCCTCGATCTCCGCGATCTTCGTCATCTTCATCTGCTCGATCTGGCCGATGCTGCTCAACACCGTGTTCGGGGTCGCGAGCGTACGCAAGGAATGGATCAACGTCGCGCGAACGCTCGAGGTCGGCACGATCAGGCGCGCCTTCACCGTGATCCTGCCGGCAGCGGCGCCGACGATTTTGACCGGCATGCGCATTTCGATCGGCATCGCCTGGCTCGTGATCGTCGCGGCCGAAATGCTCGTCGGCGGCACCGGCATCGGCTATTTCGTCTGGAACGAGTGGAATAATCTCTCGATCACCAACGTCATCATCGCGATCCTGCTGATCGGGGTCGTCGGCATGCTGCTCGACCAGATTCTCGCGCGTTTCACGCGCATGGTCACGTTTCCGGAGTAGGGCTGTGACCGATAAATTCGTCTCCATCGAAGCCATCGCCAAGCGCTATCCGGGCGCGGGCGGCGTGACGACGACGATCTTCGAGAATCTGTGGCTGTCGATGGCGCGCGGCGAGTTCGCTTGCGTGATCGGCCATTCCGGCTGCGGCAAGACCACGGTGCTCAACATCCTCGCCGGCCTCGATGCGCCGAGCGAGGGCGCGGTGATCGTCGACGGGCAGGCCATTTCAGGGACGAGCCTCGACCGCGCCGTGATCTTCCAGAGCCATGCGTTGCTGCCCTGGCGCACCGTGCTCGGCAACGTTGCCTACGCCGTGAGCTCGAAATGGCGGAGCTGGGATCGCGCCAAGGTGAAGGCGCATGCGCAAACGTTTATCGATCTCGTCGGTCTGACGGGGTCGGAACACAAGCGACCTTCCGAGCTTTCCGGCGGCATGAAGCAGCGCGTCGGCATCGCGCGTGCGCTCTCCATCACGCCAAAGATGATGCTGATGGACGAGCCGTTCTCGGCACTCGACGCGCTGACGCGGGGCACTCTGCAGGACGAGGTGCGGCGCATCTGTCTTGAGACCGGGCAGACCGCGTTCATGATCACCCATGACGTCGACGAGGCGATCTATCTCGCCGACAAGATCTTCCTGATGACCAACGGCCCCGGCGCGGTGCTCGCGGAAGTGGTCGAGAACCCGCTGCCGCGGGACCGAGGCCGCATCGATTTGCACCGCCATCCGCTGTATTACGCGCTGCGCAACCACATCGTTGATTTCCTGGTGATGCGCAGCAAGACTTTCGCCGCCGAGACGCCTGGTCACGATCCGCGCAATGTGCCGGTGGTGCGTATCGGCAAGCCCGGACTGACGATCGCGGCTGACGCCAAGTCGGAGCCGCTCAATGAGACGTCGTGGCCGGGCTTGGCCCGGCCATCCACGTCTTCCTAGTACAGCCAAGAACGTGGATGCCCGGGACAAGGCCCGGGCATGACGACAGCCAAGGAGACCCTGACATGAAACGCGAAGACCTCACCGAGAAGCTGCTCGACATCAAGCGCGAGAAGGGCTGGACCTGGAAATACATCTGCGAGCAGATCGGCGGCTATTCCGAGGTGCTGATAACAGGTGCGATCCTCGGCCAAATGAAATTGACCAAGCCGCAGGCCGCCAACGCCGCTGAACTATTCGGCCTGACGAAGGCCGAAACCACGATGCTGAACGAGACGCCGATGCGCGGCATGCCGATGCCGCCGACCGATCCCTTGATCTATCGCTTCTACGAGCTGGTCATGGTCAACGGTCCGGCCTGGAAGGCGCTGATCGAGGAGGAGTACGGCGACGGCATCATGTCGGCGATCGATTTCGACATGGTGATGGAGCGCCTGCCCAATCCGAAGGGCGACCGCGTCAAGATCACCATGAGCGGCAAATTCCTGCCGTACAAATATTACGGCGCCAGCGGCAATGTGCCGGAATATGGCTTCAAGGAGGGATAGCGATCCCTCCGTCATTCCGGACGCCGCGATAGCGGCGATCCGGAATCTCGAGATTCCGGGTTCGGTCCTGTGGACCGCCCCGGAATGACAGTGTGTGCGGATGCCTCTTTCGCCTTATTTCCCGGCCTTCACCTCGGCCGCCGCCACCGCGATCAGCTCGTTCATCTTGGCGCGAATCGCCTGTTCGGTGATGGCCACGTTCTTGGCGGCGAAATCGGCCATGACCTTGCGCAGGACGTCGGCGTCACCGGCCTCCTCGAAATCGGCCGCGACCACCTCCTTGGCATAGGCCGTGGCGGCATCGCCGGTGATGCCGAGCTTTTCGGCCGCCCACAGACCGAGCAGCCGGTTGCGGCGGGCTTCCGCCTTGAATTTCTGCTCCTCGTCGAGGGCGAACTTCTTCTCGAAGCCTTCCTCGCGCTTGTCCAACGTGCTCATGCCTTTTCCAATTCCCTGCTGACCGGACCCGGCTGGCCCTCGTTGCGAGAGCCCCGGTGCATGCCTAGATAGGGGGCACGAATCGGCAAAACAACGAGCCGTTAAGCCGCAGGCAAGGCGGTATAAGTTTGATGCCGGACGGCTGGATCGATTGTGCTGGGGGAGCCAATCGGATAGGTTGCCTCAGGCTGGGTTCCCGTTCTGTTTTCTCGGGTTCCAGGCTGTTCACGGCAGCTCCGCTGTGGGTCGTAGTCTCGTCAACCGGAGCACACCAAATACATGGATTTCAACAAAACACGGTACATCCCCATGAGCCGTCGGCGTCGCATTTATGAAGGCAAGGCAAAGGTTCTTTACGAAGGCCCGGAGCCCGGTACCCTGATCCAGCACTTCAAGGATGACGCCACCGCGTTCAATGCGAAAAAGCATCAGGTGATCGAGGGCAAGGGTGTCCTCAACAACCGGATCTCGGAGTACCTGTTTCAGCACCTCAACGACATCGGGGTGCCGACCCATTTCATCCGCCGCCTCAACATGCGCGAGCAGTTGATTCGCGAAGTCGAGATCGTGCCGCTGGAAGTGGTGGTGCGGAACGTTGCCGCCGGCTCGCTGTCGCAGCGCCTCGGCATCGAGGAGGGCACGCAGCTGCCCCGCTCGATCATCGAGTTCTACTACAAGAACGACCAGCTCAACGACCCCATGGTGTCCGAAGAGCACATCACTGCTTTCGGCTGGGCGACGCCGCAGGAGATCGACGACATCATGGCGCTTGCCATCCGTGTCAACGACTTCCTCACCGGTCTCTTCCTCGGCATCGGCATCCGCCTCGTCGACTTCAAGATGGAGTGCGGCCGGCTGTTCGAGAACGATATGATGCGGATCATCGTCGCCGACGAGATTTCCCCGGATAGCTGCCGTCTGTGGGACATCAAGTCGAACGAGAAGCTCGACAAGGACCGTTTCCGTAGGGATCTCGGTGGGCTGCTCGAGGCCTATACCGAAGTCGCCAAGCGTCTCGGCATTCTCATGGAGAACGAGCGTCCGGCGGGCTCCGGCCCGGTGCTGGTGAAGAGCTAAGAGGGATCTGACGTGAAGGCACGTGTTACCGTTACGTTGAAAACGGGCATCCTCGATCCGCAGGGCAAGGCGATCGAGGGTGCGTTGAAGTCGCTCGGCGTCGACGGCGTCGCCAGCGTTCGCCAGGGCAAGGTGTTCGACATCGAGCTCGCGGGCGCAGACAAGGCGAAGGCGGAGGCGGCGTTGAAGGACGCCGCCGACAAGCTCCTGGCGAACACCGTGATCGAGAATTATCGGGTCGAGCTGATCGGGTGACCGGGATGGCTCACAGCCATCCGACCCGACGAAAGCGCCAGTACAGCGCGCCGCACGCCGTCAGCATCACGCCGAGCAGCGTGTAATAGCCGTATTCCCAGTCCAGCTCCGGCATGTGCTTGAAGTTCATGCCGTAGATGCCGGCAAGCGCGGTCGGGATGGCGATGATCGCGAGCCATGAGGCAAGCTTCTTGGAGACCGCCGTCTCCTGGGCCTGGCCGACCAGCAGGCTCGCTTCAAAGGCGAAGGCCAGCACCTCGCGCATCGAATCGATCCGTTCCTGGATATTCCTGACGTGGTCGGTGACGTCGCGGAACAGCGGCTGCATCGTCGCGCGCACCATCGCCAGCTCGTCATGCTCGAGCCGGCGGCAGACCTCGACCAGAGGGCCGATCGCGGTCCGGAGCCGCAAGAGGTCGCGGCGCAGCATATAGAGCCGTTCGATCTGCGCCTTGCTGATCGCCTTGGAGAGCACGTCATCCTCAATGCTCTCGACTTCTTCGTGAATGCTCTCGAGCACGGGCGAGTAGTTGTCGACGATGAAATCGAGAATGGCGTAGAGGATGTAGTCCTCGCCGCGCGCGAGCGCTCGCGGGCAGCTTTCGCAGCGTTCGCGCACCGGGGTGTAGGACGTCGACGCGCCGTGGCGCACCGAGACCAGATAGCCTTCGCCAACGAAGATGTGCGTCTCGCCGAAGGCGATCCGGCCCTCGATCAGTTGCGCAGTCCGCGCCACGATGAACAGGGCCTCGCCATATTGCTCGATCTTCGGTCGCTGATGGGCGTGGTTGGCGTCCTCGATGGCGAGCTCGTGCAGGTCGAACTGCTTCTGCACCGCGCTGAGCAGCGCCATGTCGGGTTCGTGCAGCCCGATCCAGACCACGTGGCCGGGCTTCGCCCGCCAGCTCGAGGCTTCGCTGATGGCGATATTGGCGACGCGCCGGCCGTCGACATAGGCACCGGCGGCGATGACGCCCTCGGTGGACACCGGCTCGGAGGGGAATGTGGGCAGCGACGGGACATTCATGGCTTTAATCCCGGGCGAATCGATCGGCCGAATGGCGGGCTATGGCCTGTGCACAACGCTCGCTGCCGAGGCTAGCACTGGTAAAATCCCCGTCAAATGGATATGTCTGCTGGCGATTTGGCAGCCGTGCCAGCCCCATTCCAATCCTCGTTCGGAACCTCTGCCATGAAAGCCGCCATCCTCGTCTTTCCCGGAATCAACCGTGAGCGCGACATGGCGCGCGCCTTGAGGCTGATCTCGGGCAGCGAGCCCGCGATGGTCTGGCACGCCGAGACGTCGCTGCCTGATGGCACCGACCTCGTGGTGGTGCCCGGTGGGTTCTCCTATGGCGATTATCTGCGCTGCGGCGCGATTGCGGCGCGGGCGCCGGTGATGGACGCGGTGCGCGACTATGCGGCCAAGGGCGGCCTCGTGCTCGGCGTCTGCAACGGCTTTCAGATCCTCTGCGAGTCCGGCCTCTTGCCCGGCGTCCTGATGCGCAATGCGCGGCTGAAATTCATCTGCCACGACGTGCATCTCCGCGTCGAGCGCTCCGACACGCCGTTCACGCGCGGCTACAATGCAGGGCAGGTGATCCGCGTGCCCATCGCGCATGGCGAGGGCAATTATGCGGCGGACGCGGAGACCATCAAGCGGCTCGAAGGTGACGGTCGCGTGCTTTACCGCTATTGCTCGGCCGACGGTGCGATCGACGATGTCAGCAACATCAATGGCGCCGCGCAATCCATCGCCGGCATCGTCAACGACAAGGGCAACGTGCTCGGCATGATGCCGCATCCGGAAAACCACGTCGAAGACATTATGGGCTGCACCGACGGCCGCGGCCTGTTCGCCGGCCTCACCGCGCATCTGGAAAAGGCCGCGTGATTAGGTCCGTGCTGAAGCGGCTGTCGGCCGCTGTCGCCGTCGTTACGCTCTCGACGGCCGCGTTCGCGCAGGACTTCCCCAAGCGTCCGGTCACCATGATCGTGCCGTTCGCGGCCGGCGGCACGTCCGACGTGATCGCGCGCACGGTTGCCGAGCAGATGGGCATCGCGCTCGGCCAGACCATCGTGATCGAGAACGTCGCCGGCGCCGGCGGCTCGACCGCACTGGCGCGCGCCTCCCGTGCCGAGCCTGACGGCTACACCATTGCAATCGGCAATGCCGGCACCAACGCCGCGACCTATACCATCTATCCCAAACTGCCGTTCACGCCGGACTCCTTCGTGCCGATCGCCATGGTGGCGAAGACGTTCGGCATCATCGCCGTGCGCAAGGATTTTCCGGCAAAGGACCTGAAGGAGTTCATCGCCTACGCCAAGGTCAACCCGGGCAAGATCAATCTCGGCCATGCCGGCGTCGGCTCTTCGAATTACCTTATCTGCAAGAGCTTCATCACGGCCGCCGGGATCGACGCGACGCTGGTCGGCTATCGCGGCGCCGCGCCCGCGCTCACCGATGCGATCGGCGGCCAGATCGACGGCGTCTGCGATGCGGCAGCCTCCGTCTCGCAGTCGATCAACGAGAAGCTGGCGCGCGGGCTCGTGGTCGGCTCGACCGTCCGGCTCGCCACAGTGCCTGACCTGCCGACATCAGCCGAAGCCGGCCTGCCCGAATTCGAAGCGCAGGGCTGGAACGGCCTGTTCGCGCCCAAGGGCACGCCTGCGGCAATCATCGCCAAGCTGAATGCAGCGGCACGCACGGCGGTCGAAACCGACGCGGTGAAGAAGCGCTTTGCCGACCTCTCGACCGTAGCCCCCGATGCCGACGAGCACACGCCCGAGGTGCTACAAAAGCTCGTGACGCGCGACGTCGAGAAGTATCGCAAGATGCTGGCGGACGACGCCAAGTAATAGCTAGCGTCGTTTCAAACGTTCCGTCGGAACTGTCATGGCCGCGACGCCCGCCATGACCAGCACCAGTCCCAGCGCCAGGTTCGAGGGTACGCTCTCGCCGAGCAGCAGCACGGAGAGGCCGACGCCGATCGGAATGCGCAGATAGCCCTGCGCATTCGTCGTCAGCGTGCCGAGCCGTCCCAGGCACATGTAGAACAGCATGAGCCCCAGGGCGCTGGAGACGATGCCCATGACGATGGTGGCTGTGATCGCGGTCGGCGTCGGGTGCAGCGTCCAGGGCTGGTCGATGATCAGCGAGGGCGGCAGCAGCACGAGGCCGCCGAACAGCAGTGAGCCGGCCGCCACCACCATCGGGTCGTATTCGGACAGCCGCAGGCCGAAGATCGTGGCGCAGGCGAACGAGATGGTGGCGAGCAGGATGGCGATCTCGGCCACGATTTCGCTGCCGAAGCCGCGCAGCGCATCCAGGCCCACGATGACGATGGTGCCGGCAAGGCCGAGGAGCGCGCCTGCGAGCTTCAGCAGCGTTGCCGGCTCGTGACGCGTGATCAGCGAGGTGATCAGAAAGGCGAAGATCGGCGTGGTCGAAGCCAACACCACCGTGTTCGACGCCGGCACATATTGCTGCGACCAGGTGATGATCAGGAACGGAAAGGTCGAGTTGATCAATTGCTGGGTTGCGAACAACTTCCAGGCCTTCCCGTCGGTCGGGATCCTGACGCCGCGCATCCACAGGATCGCGAACAGGAACGCGGCCGCGATCAGCGACCGCGCTGAGATGAAGGTGATGGGCGGGATCGTGTCCAGCGCGAGCTTGGCCAGCGGATAGGTTGAGCTCCAGCAGCAGGCGAGCGCGACGAGCAGCGCATAATCGCGCCAGTTGCGCGCGCCGGCGGCGGGCATGGATGGCAATGGCGAGGCCGTGGCGCGAGCCGTCGGCGGTGTGCTCTGCGGCACCTTGATGTTGCTCCCCGGCGCGACAGCGCTGGACACAAGTCTGGGCGAGGGGGCGCCAAAAGGGAAGGCGGCGAGCTATGCGTTTGGCTGCAGTGCCGGCTTCCGCTTCACCCGCTTGATCGTGCCGGAGAATGTGAACAGGGGCCGCCCGCCTGACGTCAGCTTGCCGCGCAGGAAGATCAGCGAGCCCCCGGCGCGGGAGACTTCGCCGACGCATTCGATCAGCTCGCCTTCGCGCGCCGCATCGAGGAAGTCGCAGGCGAAATTGGTGGTCACGGCCGGCCCATCCAGTTCGTGGGTGGCGATCGCGAACAGGCAATAGTCGGAAAATGCCATGAAGCAGCCGCCATGGACGTTTCCGGAGCCGTTGAGGTGCTTCTTCTCGACCCGGAACGCCGAGCGGACGCTGCCGTCGTCCTCGATCTTGTGCCAGAACGGGCCGATATGGCTCTCAAAACTGTCGCGAATCCAGGTCCGCCAGCCCTGGAATTCCCCGTCGGTGGCGACGTGGAGGTCGGGGCGGCGAGGCGGGGGCGCTTTGGTCAATTCATGCAAGGAAATGGGCCTTCAATTGCGGGTCTTTTGCCCTTAAATCCGATCTGCCCGTGCTGTGCAATTCCTGTTCCCGCAGCCCCCGGCCGCAAAACGTGGGACAGCGGGAAAATGCGCCATAAAGGGCTTTTCCAAGCCGTCCGATGTTCCTAAGAACGGCCTACCGCCGTCGAAAGCCTCGAATCCATGAAGAACGAACCAAAGATCACCCCCGAGCTGATTGCCGCCCACGGGCTCAAGCCCGATGAATATGAGCGCATCCTGAAGCTGATCGGGCGGGAGCCGACCTTCACCGAGCTCGGCATCTTCTCGGCGATGTGGAACGAGCACTGCTCGTACAAATCCTCGCGCCTCCATCTGAAGGGCCTCCCGACCAAGGCGCCTTGGGTGATCCAGGGCCCGGGCGAGAATGCCGGCGTGATCGACATCGGCGACGGCCAGGCCGTGGTCTTCAAGATGGAGAGCCACAACCACCCAAGCTATATCGAGCCGTACCAGGGTGCGACCACCGGCGTCGGCGGCATCTTGCGCGACGTCTTCACGATGGGCGCGCGGCCGATCGCCTGCCTCAACGCGCTGAGCTTCGGCGCACCGGAGCATGCCAGGACGCGGCACCTCGTCTCGGGTGTCGTCGCCGGCGTCGGCGGCTATGGCAACTCTTTCGGCGTGCCGACGGTCGGCGGCCAGGTCCGCTTCCACACCCGCTATGACGGCAACATCCTCGTCAACGCAATGGCGGTCGGCCTCGCCGATACCGACAAGATCTTCTATGCGGCCGCCTCCGGCGTGAACATGCCGATCGTCTATCTCGGCTCCAAGACCGGCCGCGACGGTATCCACGGCGCTTCGATGGCCTCGGCCGAGTTCGACGACAAATCCGAGGAGAAGCGTCCGACCGTGCAGGTCGGCGATCCCTTCGCCGAGAAGCTGCTGTTGGAGGCTTGTCTCGAGATCATGGAAAGGGGCTGCGTCATCGCGATCCAGGACATGGGCGCGGCGGGGCTGACGTGTTCGGCGGTCGAGATGGGCGCCAAAGGCGACCTCGGCGTCGACCTCGATCTCGATGCGGTGCCGACCCGCGAGATCGGGATGAGCGCCTACGAGATGATGCTCTCGGAGAGCCAGGAGCGCATGCTCATGGTGCTCAAGCCCGAGAAGGAGAAAGAGGCCGAGGCGATCTTCAAGAAGTGGGGCCTCGATTTCGCCGTGGTCGGCTACACCACGCCGAGCAAGCGCTTTGTGGTCAAGCATGGCGGTGACGTCATGGCCGATTTGCCGATCAAGGAGCTCGGCGATGAGGCGCCGCTCTATGACCGCCCGCATGTCCCCTCCGCCGCCTTGACGGTCGTGCATGCGCGCGAGGTGCCGGCTCCGATGGGTCTCGGTGCCGCGCTCGAAAAGCTGATCGGCACGCCCGATATGTGCAGCAAGCGCTGGGTCTGGGAGCAGTACGACCACGTCATTCTCGGCAACACCATGCAGCGCCCCGGCGGCGATGCCGCCGTGGTGCGCGTGCAGGACGGTCCGAAGGGCCTGGCGCTGACCGTCGACGTGACGCCGCGCTATTGCGAGGCCGATCCGTATCAGGGTGGCATGCAGGCGGTGGCGGAAGCCTGGCGCAACATCACCGCGGTCGGCGGCAAGCCGCTCGCGATCACCGACAATCTCAATTTCGGCAATCCAGAGCGGCCCGAGATCATGGGCCAGTTCGTCGGCTGCCTGAAGGGCATCTCGGAAGCCTGCCGCACGCTCGACTTCCCGGTCGTGTCCGGCAACGTCTCGCTCTACAACGAGACCAATGGCCGCGCGATCCTGCCGACGCCCTCGATCGGCGGCGTCGGCCTGCTCGACGATTTCACCAAGTCGGCCTCGCTCGCCTTCAAGGCGGAGCGCGAGGCGATCCTCCTGATCGGCGAGACTCACGGCTGGCTCGGCCAGTCGGTTTACTTGCGCGACATCTGCGGTCGCGAGGAGGGTGCGCCCCCGCCGGTCGACCTCGCGGCGGAGAAGCGCAACGGCGATTGCGTCCGCGGCATGATCCATGCGGGCACCGCGACCGCCGTGCACGATCTCTCCGACGGCGGCCTGCTGATCGCGCTTGCCGAGATGGCGATGGCGAGCGGCATCGGCGCAAAACTGCTCGCCGCGCCGACCGCGCTGGTGCCTCAGGCCTATTGGTTCGGCGAGGACCAGGCACGCTATCTCGTCACTGTGCCTGAGACCGAGGCCGGCCGCGTGCTCGCCAAGATGCGCGGCTGCGAGGTGCCCTGCGTGCGGATCGGCACCACCGGCGGCGACGCCGTCGCGATCGCGGGCGAGGCGCCTGTAACGATCGACGCGCTGCGGACCTCCTTCGAGCGCTGGCTGCCGGAGTATATGGGCGGCAAGGCGGCGTAAGGCGCTTCCCCGAACTCCGTCATTGCGAGCGCAGCGAAGCAATCCAGAGCCTCACCGCCGAGGCACTCTGGATTGCTCGTCGCAAGAGCTCCTCGCAATGACGAATGGAAAGAGCTCGGCCTCACAGCACGTGCGAGGCCCCCGGAATCTTCCGCAAGCCCGCCGTCAGTCCCCAGCTCAAGATCACCGTGAGCACGAAGCCGATCGTGGCCTTCACGATCGCCGGCCACCCGTAGTCGTACAGCGCGTACTGGATCCACAACGCGATCGGGTAGTGCACCAGGAAGATGCCGTAGGCATCCGCCTGCATGCGGTCGAGCAGGTTCGGGCCCGGCGACTTCTGGTGCAGGAAGAAGGCGAGGATCGCGAGCAGGATTCCGGCCGAAAACAGCACGAACAACGTGCCGTAGATCGCCTGGTACCAGTGCGGCTGCGGGTCTGGATTGCCCAGAACTTCGCGCTTGATGTAGATCATGCCCCACATCAGGCAGTAGGGGATCAGCGTGGCGAGCACCCACAGCCAGCGCTGTTTCGGCAACTGGCCGCCGGCGCTGAGGATACCGCGATCGAAATTCGCAGCTCCAACACTGACGCCGATGAAGAAATAGGCGAAGTAGAGCAGGACGCGGCTCGCCTGCACCGAAAACGGCCCGAACTCGAACCATTTGCTGCCGCCGAAATAGAGCAGCGCCGGCACGTAGGCGATTGTCGCGACGATCACGAGCAGCAGCCAGAATACGGCCGGCTGGTCGAATCCGCGCAGCGACACGCGGTTGCCGGGATCGACCAGATGCGCGGAGACCCGGTAGAGCAGGCTCGCGGTCAGATCGAACGCCAGCAGCACCCACACGAACCAGATCGGGCCGCTGGGCCACGGGCCGACCGTGATCGTCTTCCACCAGAACGCCGTGAAGCCCAGGCCCGGATCGTGCCGCAGCGCGATTGCGTAATAGGCGAGCGGGATGACCGTGAACGCCGCGATCGCGAACGGCAGCCCGAGCCGTAACAGGCGGTCACGGAGAAAGACCGACGGCGCCTTGCGCGCGATGCCCGGCCAGGTGAACAGTCCTGACAGGAAGAAGAACATGGCCATGAAGAAGCTGTCGGTGGCCAGCACGACGATGTCGAAACCGGCCCAGAAGGCCGGATCGGTGTGACCGAAATAGGTGTAGGGAATGACGGCGTGGTGCAGCAGCACCACCAGCGTGAGGAAGGTGCGGGCACGATCGAGCGACAGGTTGCGCGCCTTGGCCCTCGGCGCCGCGTGCACCTCTGCCCCGATCGTCGCTGAATGTGACATCGTCATCGTGGCCGCCCCGGTCGCGCTTCTATCCCCGCCGGACTTTGCCGCCGGGAACCGGATTCAGCAAGGGTCGTTTGACACGTCTGCAGGTCCCGACACCCTAGGAACCAGTTCCCTGCGACGAAGTTAGCGTTCGCCAAAAGGGCTTGAGGCCGTGGCAAGGCGGTACAATTTCGGAGCTGGCGATGACGATCCTGAAATGGGCGCTGATCTTCTTACTGGTCTCGATCGTGGCCGGCGTGCTCGGCTTCACCGGCATCTCGGCCGCTTCCGCCGACATCGCCCGCTTCCTGTTCTATGTGTTCGTCGCGATTTTCCTGGTGCTGCTGATCCTGGGGCTCACGATCTTCAGGGCGTAGCGGGGCTCGCGTCAGCCATCGCTGCCGTCATGGCCGGGCTCGTCCCGGCCATCCAGGCCATCCGCGCATGACCAAGAACGTGGATGCCCGGGCCTTCGCCTCGCCGAAGCGGCTTTGGCCGCGCAGGCGGGACAAGCCCGGGCATGACGAACTCTCAGCGGCTACCCCACTTCCTCGATCTTCACCTTGTCCGGGTAGAAGGCGAGGTGACCGGAAATCTCCGTCATCGCGGGGAAGGGCGCCTCATAGGTCCAGATCGCGTTGTCCAGCGTCTGGCCGTCGGCCTTGACGCTGTAATAGCTCGCATCCCCCTTGTAGGGGCAATGGGTGACGCGGTCGGTGCGCTCCAGCAGCGCCATGTTAGCGTCCTGTCGCGGCACATATTGCACCGCCGGATATTTCGCCTCTTTCAGCGTCAGCGCCTTGCTGGTCTCGGCGATCACGATATCGCCGGCCGTGACGCGGACGCGTCGGGGATTTGGGGTGATGGTGATGGGGTGGTCGGGCCCTGGAAGCTTCATGATTTGATGCCTTTTCGATCAGTCTGCCGCGCGCGGCACTTTGTCGTGGCTTTATCGCAATGGGATCACGGATATAGTGCCTCAAGGCGTGACGTAGAAGGCCGTTCACGCTAAGTTTGGCCCCGCCGGCAAGATCGGCTTTGCGGATCCGGACCCCGGCAGCGATTCGACGACAAGGCTGATTGCAGCCGAGACAGGAGCACGACCCGAATGCCAATGGACGCCCACGATATCGAGGCGATGATCAAGGCGGCGATCCCCGATGCCGAGGTGACCATCCGTGACCTCGCCGGGGACGGCGATCACTATGCCGCGACCGTGATCTCGGAATCCTTCCGCGGCAAGTCCCGCGTCCAGCAGCACCAGATCGTCTATCAGTCCCTGCGCGGCCAGATGGGCGGCGTGCTGCATGCCCTGGCGCTGCAAACAGGCGTCCCGGGCGCTTGATCTGATCGTGACGGGGGGATGACGATGGCTGCGGACAATCCGCGCGGCGCGATGTTCCGCGTCATCCTGCCGAACCAGCACAGCCGCGTCACCAATGCAGAGCTGTTCTTCGACCTGGTTTTCGTTTTCGCGATCACGCAGGTCTCGCACACGCTGCTGCACCATTTTACGCCGCTCGGTGCGGTGCACGTCGCGGTGCTGTTTCTCGCGGTATGGTGGGTGTGGGTCTACACCGCCTGGGTCACCAACTGGCTCGATCCCGAGCTGACGCCGGTCCGGATCCTGCTCTTCCTGATGATGCTGGGCGGCCTCGTGCTGTCGACGACGATCCCGACCGCGTTCGAGGGCCGGGGCCTGTGGTTTGCGATCGCCTACGCAACGATGCAGGTCGGGCGCACGGCCTTCTGGATGTTTGCAACGCCGCGGCATCGAATGGCGGTCCGGCACAATGCGATCCGCATCCTGACGTGGCTCTCGGTCTCCGCGATCTTCTGGATCCTCGGCGGCCTCGCCCATGACGAGGCGCGGCTATGGTTCTGGATCGGGGCGTTGTCGATCGAATACGTCTCGCCGGCGGTGCGCTTCTGGGTCCCGAAGCTGGGCTTCTCGTCGGTCGAGGCTTGGGCGGTCGAAGGCGGCCACATGGCCGAGCGCTGCTCGCTCTTCGTCATCATCGCGCTTGGCGAGGCCGTCGTCGTCAACGGCGCGACCTTTGCCGAGCTGGACTGGACCGCGGACAACATTTCGGCCTTCGTCTCCGCGCTGGTCGGCGCCATCGCGATGTGGTGGGTCTATTTCCACAAGGGCGCCGAGGCCGGCGCCGAGCGCATCTCGAAATCCGCCGAATCCGGTCGGTTGGCGCGGCTCGCCTATACCTATCTGCACATGCCGATCGTCGCCGGCATCATCCTGACCGCGGTCTCCGACGAGCTGGTGCTGAAGCATCCGGTCGGCCATTCCGATATCAGGACCATCGTCAGCACGATCGGCGGTCCCTTGCTGTTCCTGGTCGGCACCATCCTGTTCAAGCACGCGATCCGGGGCTTCCTCCAGCTCTCGCACGGGATTGGCATCATCCTGCTTCTGGTGCTGTCGTGGTTCGCCGCGGAGCTCTCGCCGCTATGGCTGTCGGTCGCCGCGACAGTGATCATGATCGTTGTCGCGGTATGGGAGTCGGTCTCGCTGGGATCGACGCCGGAAGAGGCCGAAGAGCATTGAGCCGGCGCCAATTGGCCCGGAGCCGTTACTCCGCCGCCTCCAGCGCGTGCACCGAGAACATCTTCGCCGCATCCGTCCAGCTCTCGCGCACTTTCCAGCCGGCGCCTTGCGCCAGCGCGGCAAAACGCTCGAGGCTGTATTTGTAGCTGTTCTCGGTGTGGATGCTCTCGCCCGCGCGGAACGAGAAGCTGGTGCCGAGCAGGCGCACGGTCTGGCTCTTTTTGCTGATCAGGTGCATCTCGATGCGGTGCCGCTCGCGATTGTAGATCGCGCGGTGGGTGAAGGCGGAGAGGTCGAAATTGCCGCCGAGCTCGCGATTGATCCGCACCAGCACATTGAGGTTGAAACGTGCGGTGACGCCGGCGGCATCATTATAGGCGTCGTGGAGCAGGCGCTCCTCCTTCTCGAGGTCGGCGCCGATGATCATCTGCGCACCCCGGCCCAGAATAGCGCGCGCGCTCTTCAGGAAGGCCTGCGCTTCATGCGGCTCGAAATTGCCGATGGTGGAGCCCGGGAAGAATCCGACCTTGGGCATGGTCGCCACTGCCTTGGGAAGCTCAAAGGGCGTGGTGAAGTCGGCCGCCACCGGGTAGATGCCGAGTGATGGAAAATCCCGCTTCAGGCCGTTCGCCTGCGCCTTCAGGAAATCGCCGGAGATGTCGACAGGCACATAGGCCGCGAACTTGCAGTGGTTGAGCAGCAGCCGGACCTTTGTGGTCGCGCCCGCGCCGAACTCCACGAGAGCCGCGTGCTCCGGAATGATTTTCGCGATCTCGCTGCCGCGCTCCTTCAGGATCGCAAGCTCCGTGCGCGTCGGGTAATATTCCGGCAGCCGTGTGATCGCTTCGAACAATTCCGATCCGGCCGCATCGTAGAAATATTTCGGCGACAGTTTTTTCGGCTGCTGCGAGAGGTCCCCGATGGCCTCGCGGGCAAAGGCGGTGGTCTGCTCGTCGGGAAGATGGGCTTCGGCCAAGGCGCTGGCGTGCACATTCATGATACTCTCCTGAACGCGCTGTCCGGCGCGCATTTGTCGTCGGATGAGAATTTTACTCGTAGTCGGCGAGCCGCAGTCCCGTGAATTGCCAGCGGTGGTGCGGATAAAAGAAGTTGCGATAGGTGATACGGCTGTGCCCTTCCGGGGTTGCAAGCGAAGAGCCGCGCAGCACCAGCTGGTTGACCATGAACTTGCCATTGTATTCGCCGAGGGCGCCTTCGATGGCGCGATAGCCGGGGTAGGGCGAATACGAGCTGCGGGTCCACTGCCAGGCGATGCCGAAGGCATCGTTGAGCTGGCCGGCGCGAGCCGCGACCTCCCACTCCATCTCGGTCGGCAGATGTTTTCCCGCCCAGCGCGCGAAGGCGTCGGCCTCGTAATAGCTGACGTGGCAGACCGGCGCGTCGGGATCGACCGGCTTGAGGCCGGCCAGCGTCATCACATGCCATTGGCCGTCGATCTCGCGCCAATGGCCGGGGGCGTCCCAGCCCTCGTTGTTCACGGCCGCAAAACCGTCCATCAGCCACAGCGTTGCGGTCCGGTAGCCGCCGTCGCGCATGAAGGCGAGCCATTCGCCATTGGTGACGAGATTGCGTGCGAGCTTGACCGGGCCGACGAGGGCACGATGGGCCGGCTTCTCGTTGTCGAAATGAAAACTGTCGTCGACATGACCGACGGTGTGGATGCCTTCGTTCAGCCTCAGCCAATCGTCGCCGGCCGGCGCCGCGGTCGGGAAGCGCCAGTCCGGATCATAGGCCGGCGGGATCGGATTCTGCGCGAAGGCGTGCAGGATGTCGGTGACCATCAACTCCTGATGCTGCTGCTCGTGGTTGAGGCCGACCTCGACCAGTGGCGCGATCTCGCGAAGCTTGTCCTCGCCCGCGTCGCCGAAGAATTTCACGACGGCAGCGTCGACATGTTTTCGATAGGCGCCGACCTGATCGGCGCTCGGACGGGTGATATCGCCGCGGTGATTGCGGGAATGGCGCGGGCCGGCGCTGACGTAATAGGAATTGAACAGGAAGGCGAAGTCGGGATGAAAGGGCTGGTAGCCCGCACAGTGCTCGCCGAGCACGAACTGCTCCCAGAACCAGGTGGTGTGCGCCCGGTGCCATTTCGTCGGGCTCGCGTCCGGCATGGACTGGATCTGCTGGTCCTCCGGCGACAGCGGCGCGGCCCGGCGCTCGGTCTCGTCGCGGACGGCGAGAAACGCGTCTTCCAGCCTCTGGGCAAGGCCGCCCAAATCGGCCGACGGTGACGGGGCGGGGGCCGTAGCGGAGCCTTGTTTCGTCACGTTTTTCTCCAGACAGGACAAGAGAACGTTGTTGGCGTTGTCGGGTTCCAAAACGCCGGGTTCGTCCTAGATAGGGGCTCCGTGACGGTATGAAAGTCCTCCCCGGCGATGATATTCGTGCCATCATGCAATGGGCCGCTGCTGCCGAGAGCGGTCCGCCCAGGGGCCGCTCGCCGCCATTTTACTTTGGATGCACAACGGTTTGGGCTACATATATGGGGAGGGATCGGGTTAAATCGGCTGAGCCAGCCCGAAGCAATTGGAGTGGGCTCCGCCCCATAAGGACACGGATATGAGCATCGAGGAATTCATCGCTAACGAAGTGAAGTCGAACGACGTGGTTCTGTTCATGAAGGGTACGCCGCAATTTCCGCAGTGCGGGTTCTCCGGCCAGGTCGTCCAGATCCTCGACCACATCGGCGTCGGTTATAAGGGCCTCAACGTTCTCGAATCCGCCGAACTGCGCAACGGCATCAAGGACTTTTCGAACTGGCCGACCATTCCGCAGCTCTATGTGAAGGGCGAGTTCGTCGGCGGCTGCGACATTGTCCGCGAGATGTTCCAGGCCGGTGAGTTGCAGCAGCTCTTCTCCGAAAAGGGCGTCGCTGTCGCGGCCTGATACGTGACCGGGCTGACGCGCCGGATCGGAGGCGCGGAGCTCAAGGTCATTGTTGCTGACATCACCACGCTGAGCGTTGACGCCATCGTCAACGCGGCCAACACGTCGCTCCTGGGTGGGGGCGGCGTCGATGGTGCGATCCATGACGCTGCCGGTCCCGAGCTTCTAGCCGAGTGCCGGAAGCTTGGAGGATGCCCGACCGGCGATGCCAAGATCACACGGGGCTACCTTCTCCCTGCGCGTCATGTGATCCATGCAGTCGGTCCGGTCTGGCACGGCGGCACTCGTGGTGAGGCTGAGGCGCTGCGCTCCTGCTACCGCCGTGCGCTTGAGCTCTGTGAGGCTAATCAGCTGACCTCCGTGGCGTTCTCCGCGATTTCGACCGGGGTTTACGGCTTTCCGGCCGACCAGGCCGCGACGATTGCGGTCCATGCGACCATTGAAGCCCTGCCGACCGCGCCGCTGGTCGTCGAGGTCATATTTTGTTGTTTCTCGGAAAAGAGCGCGGTTCTGCACGCGGACGCTTTGGCGCGGCACAGCAGCCCTTGTGCCTGATGGCGCTGCCGGTACACTCCGCCGGGCCATGTTCCGGGGAGGGGATATGATTTCACAGTCTGGACTGCGTGCGCTGGTCTGCGCCGCGCTTGTGTCGTTGGGTACGATGTCGTTCGCGCGGGCGGAGGGCACCTACGAGATTCCGGCCGGCGCGCATTTCAACAAGGACAAGCTCGCCAGGATCACCGAGTTATTCAAGAACGAGGTCGCGACCGGCAAGATCGCCGGCGCAAACGTGCTCATCAAGCAACATGGCAAGCCGGTCTACCACGAAGTCTTCGGCGTGCAGGACGTAGTCAGTAAGGCGCCGATCACCGACAAGACGATCTTCCGCCTGTTCTCGATGAGCAAGGCGATCGCTTCCGTGGTCGCAGTGAAGTTGATCGAGGAAGGTACGATCAAGCTCGACGATCCCGTCTCGAAATACATTCCGTCCTTCGCCAACGTGAAAGTCGGCGTCGAGAAGAAGGCCGAGGACGGCACCAAATCGCTCGAGCTCGTGCCGCCGAACCGGCCGATGACGGTGCACGATTTGATGACGCACACCTCGGGCGTCACCTACGGCTTCTACGGCGACAGTCTGGTCCGCAAGGCCTATCGCGAGGCCAACATCTATGCCGGCGATTTCGACCTCGCGGAGTTCGCCGAGCGCATCGCAAGACTGCCGCTGCACAACCAGCCGGGCGCGCTGTGGCAATACGGCCATTCCACCGATATCCTGGCCCGGGTCATGGAAGTCGCGGCCGGCAAGCCGCTCATCGAGATCGAACGGGAGAAGCTGCTCGATCCGCTCGGCATGGTCGATACCGGCTTCTTCGTCACCGATCCCGAGAAGCAGAAGCTGCTGGCGCAGCCGGTGCCGAACGACAGCGATTTCCGGGTCGGACGGATCAACGATCCGACGGTCGCCAAGAAAATCCAGTTTGCCAGCGGCGGTATGGTTACGACCATGGCGGATTATGAGCGCTTTACGCAGATGCTGCTCAACGGCGGCAGCCTCGACGGCAAGACGATTCTCAAGCCCGAGACGTTCAAGCTGATGGCGACCGACCAGATCGGACCCAAGTCGGGTGTCGATCGCGATTATTTCTACTTCCCCGGCGATGGTTTCGGCTTCGGTCTCGGACTTGCGGTCCGCACCGATCCCGGCAACGCAAAACCGCCGCCGCCCGGCGATCTCGGCGAATTGAAATGGGACGGCGCCTCCGGCTGCTATTTCGTGATCGACCCCAAGCAGGACATGTTCTTCGTGCTGCTGGAGCAGACCCCGACCGAGCGCCAGCGCGTGCAGCGAACATTGAAGCAGCTGGTTTATGAAGCGATGGAGAATTGACATGGTCGGGCGCCGCGCATTGATCGCGGCGCTCGTCCTTCTCGCCGGCGGCATCGTTGCAAAGGCAGGCTCGGAGAGACCTGAGGTTCGCACGCTCTCGCCCGCGGGGCTGGCGAAGGTTTCCGACTACATCCGCAACGAGGTCGCCACCGGCAAGATCCCCGGCGCCATCCTGCTGCTTCAGCAGCACGGCAAGCCGGTGTATTACCAGAATTTCGGCGTCCGCGACGTCGCGACCGAACTCTCGATGAGCGCAGACACGATCTTCCGCCTCTACTCGATGTCGAAGCCGATCACCTCCGTGATGGCGATGATGCTGGTCGAGGAGGGCAGGCTTTCGCTCGACGATCCCGCCTCGAAATACATTCCGGCCTTTTCCGGCATAAAGGTCGGTATCGAGAAAAAGGCCGAGGACGGCAAAGTCGCCCTGGCGCTGGAGCCGCTGGAGCGACCAATCACGATCAAGGATCTGCTGCGCCACACCTCAGGGCTGCCTTACGGCTATTACGGCGGCGGTATGGTGCGCGAGCTCTATGCGGACGCCAATCTCTTCAACAGCAATCTGACCAACGCCGAATTCGTCGCCAAGATCGCCACGCTGCCGCTGGTCGAGCAGCCCGGCACGGTGTGGGACTACGGCTATTCCACCGACGTGCTCGGCCGCATCGTCGAAATCATCACGGGAAAGACGCTGCTGCAGTTCGAGAAGGAGCGGCTGCTCGATCCGCTCGGCATGACCGAGACGGCTTTCTTCGTCGCCGATCCCGCCAAATTCCCGCGCATCGCCGAGCCGATACCGGAGGATCGCTACATCAATCCATCGACGCAGCTCCGCGACATCAGGCGGCCGGCGACATGGGAATCGGGCGGCGGCGGCATGGTCGGTACCGTCGGCGACTACGCCCGCTTCGCCCAGATGCTGCTCAACGGCGGCACGTATGAGGGCCGGCGCTATCTCAAGCCAGAGACCATCGCGCTGATGGCCTCGGATCATATCGGGTCGGAGACGAAGATCGCGCGCGACCAGAACTATTATCCGGGCGGATCTTCCGGCTTCGGTCTTGGCTTCGCCGTGCGCACCTCGGTTCCCCCTGGAACGGCGTGGCCGCTCGGCGAATATCGCTGGGACGGCGTCGGCGGCACGTTCTTCTTCATCGATCCCGAGGACGATCTGTTCGGAATCTTCATGGTGCAGACCCCGACGCAGCGCGGCCGGATTCAACTGGCACTGAAGACGCTGATCTACCAGGCGATGGGGCGGTAGCCTTTTCGTCTAGCCCCGCTGTGGTAGCCCGGATGGAGCGAAGCGCAATCCGGACCGCTGCCGATGTCGCCCCGGATTTCGCTGCGCTCCATCCGGGCTACGGGGCTACAGGACTTACGCTCCGCGCGCGATCTCGCGCACGTAGCCGATCGTCTCCTCGATCTGGCTCGCATTGACGTCGAGATGCGTGCAGGCGCGAATGCGGCCGTCCATCATCGCAAGCGTCACGCCGCGCTGGCGCAGTGCCGCGACCATCTTGTCGCCGGGAATGCCGGCTCCATCGGGCTTGAAGAACACCAGGTTGGTCTCGGGCTCCTGCACTTCGACGCCAGGGATCTGCGACAGACCGCGGGCGAGCGCGCGCGCGTTGGCGTGATCGTCGGCGAGCCGGTCGACGTGATGGTCGAGCGCGTAGATGCAGGCCGCCGCGCAAATTCCGGCCTGCCGCATCGAGCCGCCGAGCCGCTGCTTCCACTGCCAGACCGCATCGATGAAGGCGCGCGATCCCGCCAGCACACCGCCGATCGGCGCGCCCAAGCCTTTCGAGAAGTCGATCCAGGCCGAATCCCACCCCGTGGTCATGTCACGCGGGGAGATGCCGCTCGCGACAGTGGCGTTGAGCAGACGCGCGCCGTCCATGTGAGTGACGAGGCCATGTTGTTTCGCGATCGCGACGATCTCGTCGAGCGCGGCTTTCTTCCAGATTGTGCCGCCGCCGATATTGGCGGTCTGCTCGACGCTGACCACCGTCTGCGGCGGCTGATAGCGGGTGCGTGGATGCAGCGCTTTGCGGAACGTCTCCGGCGTGAACTGGCCGTCGGGTCCCTTCAGCTGCGTGACCTGGAAGCCGCCGATCGCAGCATGCGCGCCGCCTTCGCGCGCGATAATGTGGGCGCTCTCATGCGCGAGGATCTCGTCCCCGGGACGGCAATGCACCAGCGTCGCGGTGACGTTGCACATCGTGCCGGAGGGCATGTACACGGCGGCTTCCTTGCCGAGCAACTCGGCGACGCGCTCGCATAGCGCGTTCACGGTCGGATCATCGCCGACCTGCTCGTCGCCGACCTCCGCGCGCGCCATCGCCTCGCGCATCGCAGGTGTCGGCTTTGTCTGCGTGTCCGAGAGCAGATTGATGCGCACCGGCGGCGCCTTGGGGTCGATCGGGGGAGGGGTGTAGAGCATGCGACGCCTCCTGAAGGCAAACGGCCAATGAAGTGTGGCTCTTAAGCAAAAAGGCCCCGGCGAACCGGGGCCTTTCGATATTCAGATCTTAGCGCGAATAGAATTCGACGACCAGATGCGGCTCCATCTGCACCGGGAACGGCACGTCCGAGAGGTGCGGGATGCGAATATATTTGGCGGTCATCTTGCCGTGGTCGACTTCGAGATAGTCGGGGGTGTCACGCTCGGAGAGCTGGCTGGCTTCGAGGACGTGGGCGAGCTGCTTGGAGGCTTCCTTGACCTCGATCACGTCGCCGATCTTGACCAGATAGCTCGAGATGTTGACCTTGCGGCCGTTCACCTTGACGTGGCCGTGGTTGATGAACTGGCGCGCGGCGAAGATCGTCGAGACGAACTTGGCGCGGTACACAACCGCGTCGAGACGGCGCTCGAGCAGGCCGATCAGGTTCTCGCCGGTATCACCCTTGAGGCGGCTGGCCTCGACATAGATGCTGTGGAACTGACGCTCGGAGATGTTGGCGTAATAGCCCTTCAGCTTCTGCTTGGCGCGCAGCTGCACGCCGAAGTCGGAGAGCTTACCCTTGCGGCGCTGGCCGTGCTGGCCGGGGCCGTATTCGCGGCGGTTCACGGGGCTCTTCGGGCGGCCCCAGATGTTCTGGCCCATACGGCGATCGAGCTTGTACTTCGCCTCACTGCGCTTAGTCATCGCGTCCTCTTCAGGTACATGGTTTGAGGAAACGCGCCCTCCTGTGTGACGGGCTAGGCCGGCACTGACAGGTCCGATCCCAAAGCTTGAGGGACAGGACCACGGGTCGCGAAACGCATCGCGGGCCGAAATCGGCCCGCGAGCAAGCGGCTTTTAGGAGGATTTGGGGCTCGCTGTCAATGCGAATGGCCCGGAATCACGTCCCGACTGCCCGGATCGGCTTCGACCCGGCCGCCCGTAATTCGGCAGCAATTTCAGTGTTCAGGACCTGTTCCAGCCGGGTCAGGACCCGGGCGATCGGGGCGGCGTCGGTCACCCGGTGATCCCAGCGAATCACGACATGGATGGTCTGGTCGGGCCCGACCACCCCATAGCTGACGATGAAGGGGCCGGGCGTGATGGGGTGAAGCTCGCCGCCGCCATAGGCTGCCACCGAGCTCACCGCGAAGCTGCCGAACCAATTGCCGCGCTGCCGGCCGAATTTCAGCCCGATAGCCCAGGACAGCCGCCGCAGCGGCAGCGGCAGGCGGGTCACCCGCATGATCTTGCGGAACATGGGAATTTCGTCGATCGGGGCGGTCTTGGCGCGCCGGATCTCGGCGTCGACCGCAGCCAGCGTCATGGCCTCGGGAGCCACGATTCGCTGCGGGATCACGCATTCCTCGCCGCCCTCGACCCGGGCAATGGCCACCGACGCGACGCTCTTCGGCAGCTCGTAGAGCGACGGCCAGGGCCATTTGGCATAGACGGTACGCAGGACCGGCTCGTCCCTGGCGACGAGGGCAAAAGCCTTGACGAACATGGCCGCCCAGCCGGCTGGCGCCATCGCGCCCGCGCGGGCCTCCAGCAGGCGGCCGATATCGAGCGAACGGGACAGGGACACGAAGGGCACGCCCATCGAGGCGTGCATGAGGTCGACAATCAGGCGACGCGGCAGCGAAATGGTCTTGGACGTCCCGCGCATCGCTCTTTGGTTTCCCCTGATTAAAGTTTGTGCAGCGAGCGGAGTTCCCGCCCGCCGCCTGCTCTAGCACGAACCAACCCGCGTGGGGCCGGTCGGTTCGCCGCATCAGGGCGCCGGCGAGGCCAGCGGCTTGGTCTTGTCGACGACGTAAACTCCGAGCACTTTCATAGCCTTGTCGCCGTGGGCTTTGGCGTCATGCACGACACCTGCCGGGATCTGGTAGGAATCGCCGGCCTTCAGCGTCTTTTCCGGCTGCCCGTCGATGAGGAGATTGAGCTCGCCTTCGAGCACGTAGCCGGTCTCGATGCCAGGATGGGTATGGCGACCGGCCGCGCCGCCCGCCGGGACTTCCGCGATGGCCGTGATGGTGTTGTAGCCATCCGGAAATTCGACCTTCTGGAGCGGGGTGCGCTTGATGCCGGGCTGCTGGGCGAAGGCGGCAACGGCAAGGCCGGTGAAGGCAAGAGCGAGCAAAGTCTTTTTGAACATGGTTTTTCCTCCCTGGAACGACCGACCCTAGCAGCGCGGTGGTTCCCGGCAAAACTCCCGGCAAGACTCAATGGCTAGCCCTTGATTCCGTCGAACGCCGCCATGATGCCGCGCTGGAACAACGACCAGTCGAAGCCGAGCGCGATCGCGCGGTAGCCGCGGTCGACCAGAGCGTTGGCCTGGTCTGCGGTACGCGCCACGCCGCCAATCGGCACGCCGCTTCTGAGGATGCCCGCCTCGGCCCGCGCCACCAGCTCCAGCAATTCCGGATCGTCCATCTGGCCGCGCTTGTTGATGGAGGTGGCGAGATCGCCGGGGCCGATCACAGCGACGTCGATGCCGGGCGTCGCCATGATCTCGTCGATGCGGTTGACGGCGTCGACGTGCTCGATCGTGATCATGCAGATCATCTCGTCATCCGCGCTCGCCATATAGTCCGGCATCGACTGGCCCCAGCGGAATGGCGCATGGAACGGACCCCAGAGCCGATCGCCGCGTGGCGGATAGCGCACGCTGCGCACCGCTTTCTCAGCCTCCGCGCGATTGGTGATCATCGGGAAATTGATGCCGAAGGCGCCGATGTCCATCGGTGCCTTCGCAAGCCATGGCTCGTTCGCCGCGATCCGCACCAGCGGCGTGCACGGTGTGCCGGTGGTGGCCGCGATCATCGCATGTGCTTCGGTCAGTCCAATCGGGCCGTGCTCGAGATCGACGATGATCCAGTCGAGCGAGCGCGCCATGATCTGCACGGTCTGCACGCTCGGGATCGTCGCGATCGCACCGAAGGCGGGGCGACCCTCGCGCCAGAGCTGGCGGAGACGGTTGAGCGGCGTTGCGGAGACCGACATGGGAAGAACCTGCAGGAAACGACGACGGCGGAGCCTAGCAGCGCGCCGTCGAGGCGCAAGGTCAGGCTGGAATGCGGCCGCCGAAGAACGGCATCAGCACGGCCGAAAGGCCATGCACGCGGTTCGAGGTGAAGATCATCTCGGCGCCGGATTGCGCGATACCATCGGTGTGCGGGCCGAGCAGATCCGAGACGCGGCGGGCGATCGCGGGCGCCGGATCGATCCAGTCGACCGGCCAGGGGGCCAGCTTTCTCAGCCGGTCGAGCAGCAGCGGGTAATGCGTGCAGGCGAGCACCACGGTGTCGGTGCGTGCGCCTGCGTCGCCGGCATCGCCGACGAAACACGGGGCGAGCTCGGCGAGGATGGCGTCGTCGCTGACGGGAGAGCCGTTGAGCTCTGCTTCGGCCAGCGCCGCCAGCTCGGGCGAACCGACCAGTGTCACCTCGCAGCCTTGCGCGAAATCGCGGATCAGCGCCTTGGTGTATTCGCGCTTCACCGTGCCCTTGGTGCCGAGCACCGACACCCGCCGGCTCCTCGACTGCGCGCAGGCTGGCTTGATCGCCGGCACCGTGCCGACGAAGGGCAGGGAATAAGCGGCGCGCAGATGCGATAGGACCAAGGTGGACGCCGTGTTGCAGGCGATGACGACGAGGTCAGGATCGTGCGTGCCGATCAATTCCCCCATCAGCGGCACCACGCGGGCGATGATCGCGTCCTCGCTGTGGTGGCCGTAGGGGAAGAAGGCGTCATCCGCGACGTAGACGTAATGCGCATCGGAGCGCGCGGCCACGACCTCACGCAGGACCGTGAGCCCGCCAAGGCCGGAATCGAACACCAGAATCGTCGGGGAATTGGTCACGTGATCACTCTAGCCCGACATGGTTACCATTCGGTTTTTGGGGCGGTTTTGCGGCAGGGGCGCTTAAGGCTAATTTGCAGCGATTCGATTTCGCGATTGCCGCATGGGTTCCGGTATCAGCTGCCGTACTGCGGTGCGGATAGGGACAGGCCCGCAAAACTCCGGAGAGCCGACATGATCAGAAATACCAGTCACGGCTGGGGCAGCATTTCCCGATGGCTGCACTGGAGTCTGGCGCTGACCATCATCGGCATGATCGGCTTCGGGTGGTGGATGAACCACATCCCGGCGCGTCCCGACCGCTTCTTCTACCGCTCGATCCACGCCGATATCGGCTATGTGATCCTGCTGCTCACCGTGCTGCGCCTGGTGTGGCGCCTCGTCAACCCGACACCGACCATGCCGGCCGAGACCTCGCGCTGGCAGAAGGTCGCGGCCCATATCAGTCACGGCGCGCTCTACCTCGCCGTCATCGTGGTCACCATGTTCGGCTGGGCACATTCCGGTGCGCACGCACCTGATTATTCGGACTTCTTCGGCCTGTTTCACGTGCCGCAATTCACCGCTCCCGACCGCGCGGCGGCGGGCGCCTATGAAGACCGCCACATTCTCTTTGCCTATGTGCTGCTCGCCTTGATCGCGGTTCACGTGATCGCCGCCCTCTGGCACCATTTCATCCGCCGCGACCGCGTGGTAGCGCGGATGGTGACGGACGAGGCGTAGTCGCAACCGCACCTGTGCGTTCTCGTGGCACATCCTATGTTCTGCTTCATGTCTTCAGGAGGCCTCATGCTCACCGTCCATCATCTAGGCAAGTCGCAGTCCGAGCGAATCGTCTGGCTGTGCGAGGAGCTGGGAATTCCCTACGAGCTGAAGCGCTATACGCGCGATCCCGTCACGATGCTGGCTCCGGCCGAGTACAAGGCGCTGCATCCGGCTGGTACGGCGCCTGTGATCACCGACGGCGAGCTGGTGCTCGCGGAATCCGGCGCTGTCGTCGACTACATCGTTGCAAAATATGGCAACGGAGGACTCGTGCTCGGTCCCACTGATCCCGCCTTCGCGCAATTTCTGTATTGGCTTCATTTCGCCAATGGCACCCTGCAACCCGGCATAGACGAATGATGATCCTGAGCCGGCTCGATCTCGCCAAGGACAATCCGACCCTGCTCGCGATGAAGGGGCGTCTCGATCGGGCCTACGATCTACTCGACGCAAGGCTTCGCGAGGCTGAATATCTTGCGGGCAGCGCCTTCACGACTGCCGACATCATGACGGTGTTCTCACTCACCACCATGCGCTACTTCCAGCCCTACGATCTCCAGCGCTGTCCGAACGTGGTCGAATATCTCGGCCGCATCAGTGCGCGGACGGCCTATCGACGTGCGATGGAGAAGGGCGATCCGGGCATGGCGTTGCTGCTGAGCTGAGCGGCGACGCGCACTCGATCACGCGATCCTGTTCGTGGTGGCCGCCCGCTCGGACGCCAGCTGATTCTGCAACCGATCGATGTTCTGCAGCAGGCGCTGGCTGGTCAGCACCAGGAAGTAATAGCCGAACTGCGGATCCTGGAAGTAGATCTCGAGCAACCGGTCATAGGTAATCGTCAACACCTGCCCGTCTTCGATGCATTCAATCGTTCCGGTGCGCCGGTTGCCCGGCGTGAGGAAGCCGAGCTCACCCATCAGCGCGCCCGGCATGATCTCGATATTGATCTCCTTGACCAGGAACTTACCGGTGACCGTGAGGAGCATCTCCTTGGCTGGATCGCCGAGTTTGAAGAGCGTGTCGCCGCGGCGATATTTGCGTTCGGTCATGAACGGCTTGAGCCATTCGATCGACATGTCGCCTTCGGCCGCATGGCGCGCCTTCTTGACGAGTTTGAGCATCTGCCGCAGGCGCAAGGCGTTGATGGGTAGCAGCAGGAGATAGAGCAGGAAGGTCGAGACGTTGGCGGAGAGCGCGCCGAAGACGGCGAAGAACGCGCAGCCGATCATGTTGGCGACGCGCAGCGGCACCATCGTCCGCATCAGGAGGGTGGCGACGAAGAAGCCGGCGCCCACCGCGGCGAACATATTGGCCAGCGTGATGTTCTGGACGAAGATCTCCAGCATCCGATTGAAGATCGAATCGTAGGTGACGTTGTTCGGATCGAGGCCCATCTGGACCAGGATCTTCGCGATCCTGAGGTTATCCGTCGCCGCCTCGAGGATGCGGTCGAGGATCGACGAAATGTCTGCGCTGCCGGACGGCATGGTACTATCCCCGCGTAAGGCCTTCAGTCACGGTCGTATTCTCGACACCTATAGCCGAAATCGAACGACGACCGCTTGATGAAGCTTTCGGCCGCCGTGCCGCAAGAGGCAAATTTTAGCCTGATCGGGCGTTTCGGCAATTGCCTGTTTGACGGTGTGTATGGCCGTGGCGCGCCCGCGATTCGGGGTCCACCGGGTACGAGCCTCTGTGTGGTGGATCTCGGCTGCCGACGGGGCGGGGCGGGACCAGGCGTGGGCGTGGGGCGAGCCCCCGCCTTAGGGTTTGGCGGCGGGCTGCACGACCTGCTGCTCGACCAGGCCGAGGTGCCCGGGCAGCGAACCGGCGCGCAGCAGCATGGCGACGCTGTTTGCTTCCTCCAGGGTGAAATTGCCGGAGATCTGGCCCGAGCCGCCGGTGATGGGCTCGCGGATCACGGGGGCGGAGATCACCTTGCCGTCGAGCACGATGGCGAAGGGCTTTGCGATATTCTCCTCGGTGATGTGGGCAAAGCGCCGCGTGCCGCGGCCATTGAAGCGGAACGAGGCGATCGGCTCTTTCGTGGCACTCGCAAACCCAGGGCCCGCATAGCTGATGTCGTCGCCGTCGAGCGCGCTGTCCTTGGCGACCAGATAAAGGCTCTTGTCCTTGAAGCCGGGCAGGACTTCCGTGCCCGCCGGCGGCGTGCCGGATTGCGCATGCTCAGGCTGCATCGAGAGGTCGATCAGGCGGAAGCCGACCTTGACCCTTCGGGCGAAGACTGTGGTGACGCGCTCGGGCTCCATCACCCCGGGCAGGAAGATGCGGATGCGGTCGGTCCCATCGGGCTGGACGCTGGCGAGCTGGACGCCGGCCTCCTTCAGACGCTGCTCGATCATGGCGATGGAATCTTCGACGAGCTCGTGCAGCCGCGCGGCGGATGCTGCATCGGTCGGCGCGAGCCTGACCATTCCGTCGCTGCCGTTGGTCACGGCGAGTGCATGCGACGGCAATCCTTCCGCGGCTGACGCGAGCTTGCGTGCAAGCTGCTCGCGGCCCTTGACGTCGGCGATCTTCAACTCGACGCCGCCGTCGCGGATCGTAAGACCGGAGAAGGCGATCTTGCCCTCGCGCAGGGTCTTGTAGACGTCGTCGCGCAAATCCGTGACGACGCTCTCGCGCAGGCCATCGGTGTCCACCTTGTAGACGATGCGCGATCCGCCGAGCTTCTCCATCTTGTCGCTGATGAAGGCCGAGATCTTGGCGCGCATCTTGTCGATCTGGCCGTCCTCGGCGTGGGCCGCGCGGGGCAGAGCGAACGCCGGTGTCAAGATCGCCGCTGTCACGGCGAACGCGATGAACAGCCGGGTGGCGCAATCCCGCGGGGGCGTAGTCATGATCACCTCAAGTCTTGCGGCAGGACGCTGGCAACGGCTGGCAAGCATGCTGGCATGTGAGTCCGATGCCAGTTCTTGGTCCCCGGATCGGCCGCACAGGTTCAAAGGCTTTGCCGGAGCCCCATCGTCGCCGACGTTAGGTCATGGACGAACGCCAAATCATCGATCATTCTGCCCGTGCTCGGCCGGCCATCGGTCGAGGCCCGCGGGCCCAAAAAGTCAAAAGACAGGGCGTGGGGACATGCATCTGAGGGAGAACGGAATTCCATGGCGGGCATCCATGCGCTCGATCGGTTCATCGGCAACGACTATCCGGAGCTGGCAACGGACGCGGAGGTTCGAGCCTTCGAGCAAGTCCCTTACGCCGATCGCGTCGCGGCCGAGAGCACTTACGACGCCATCAGGCTGGGTGCGGCCCGTAACCCCGACGGGCCGGCGCTCCAGTTCCTGCAAAACGCCGATCCGGCCGACACGCCGGTCGTGGTCACGTACCGCGACTTCATCGCGCGCGTCACGCAGGCCGCCAACATGTTTCACGCGCTTGGTGTCGAGAAGGGCGACGTCGTCAGCTTCATGCTGCCGCTGGTGCCGGACGCCTTTGTAACGCTGTTCGGCGCAGAGGCCGCCGGCATCGCCAATCCCGTCAATCCGCTCCTGGAGCCGCACCAGATCGCGGAGATTCTGGAAGCGGCGAACACAAAAGTCCTGGTGGCGCTCGGGCCGATGCCGGGCACAGACATCTGGCAGAAAGTCGAGCAGATCAAGCCGCAGCTCAAGCATCTCAAGGCGATCGTACAGGTGTTCGGTGGCGGTGACCCGGGGAAGGGAGTCTTTGCCTTCAGCGACCTGATCAAGCAGCAGCCTTCGGACCGCCTTATCAGCGGGCGCAAGATTCTGGGCAACGACATCGCCGCCTATTTCCACACCGGTGGCACCACCGGCACGCCAAAGCTGGTGCGGCACACGCATGCCAACCAAGTCTATCAGGCCTGGGCGCTCAATCTGCTGCTGAAGTCGAAGCCGGGCGCCAACATGCTGTTCGGCATGCCGCTGTTTCACGTCGGGGGCTCGTTGACGCAGGTGCTGACGACGCTGTCGGCCGGCGGTTCGCTGGTAGTGCTGTCGCCGAGCGGATGGCGCAATCCGAGTGCGGTCAAGAACATCTGGCAGCTGGTCGAGCGCTTCAAGCCGGAGGCGCTGTCGAGCGTGCCGACGGTACTCGCCGCAACACTCGCGGTGCCGCCTGGCAACGCCGACATCTCCAGCCTGAAATATGCAGCCGGTGGCGGCTCGGCGATCCCGGTCGCGGTGGGGTCTGCGATCCAGGACAAGCTCAAATTGCCGGTCGTCGAGGTCTACGGCATGACCGAGACCTCGAGCGTGCACACGCTGGCCTATCCGTCACGGCCGATCCGGCTTGGTTCGGTCGGCCTTCCGATGCCTTACGCGCGCGGGCGCATCGTGCAGCTCGATGCCGATGGCCACCTGATCCGCGACTGCGCGCCGGACGAGATCGGCGTCGTCATCATGGCCGGGCCCGGCGTGTTCGGCGGCTATCTCAACGACGAACACAACAAGGGCGCCTTCGTCGACGAGGTCTGGGTCAATTCCGGCGATCTCGGCCGGCTCGATGCCGACGGCTATCTCTGGATTACCGGCCGCGCCAAGGATCTCGTGATCCGCGGCGGCCACAACATCGATCCGGCGCCGATCGAGGAGATCATGTTCCGCCATCCTGCCGTCGGCTTTGCCGCAGTGGTCGGTCAACCCGACGCCTATGCCGGCGAGCTGCCGGTGGGCTACGTGCAGCTGAAGCCGGGGGCGATCGTCGAACCGGGCGAGCTGGAGACATGGGTGCGCGAGCGTACGCCGGAGCGCGCGGCTGTCCCGGTGCAGGTCATCCCGATCGACCCGATGCCGGTGACGGGCGTCGGCAAAGTGTTCAAGCCGCAGCTGCGCTGGGACGCAGCCCAGCGCGTGTTTACGAAGGTGCTGACGCCGCTCGCCGAGCGCGGCATCGACTGCAAGGTCAGGGTCGGCGCTCACGGCAGCCACGGTTCGATCGCCACTGTGACGCTGGCGGGCCTGCCGGCGGATCAGCGCGAGGCGGTTGCGAGCGAGGTGCGCGCACTGCTTGCACCGTTCGTGATGCGCCACGAGGTGGTGCAAATGTAACGGACCCGACGGGCGGCTTTGGCGTCAGCCGAAAGCAGAGCGACGCTTCGCCGCATTATCCATCCCCCCGATAGAGCCCCTTATGTGACAAGTATCACATAGGAAGAATTGGTAATTGAGCGATGGTCCGAATAGTCTCGTGGAATTGCATCCGGGGGGACGCAAGTGATTCCGTTTCGGATATTTGCTTTGTTGATTTTGGCCATTGGCCTCGCCTGCGGACCGGCCCATGCGGACCGGCGGGTTGCGCTTGTCATCGGCAATTCCGCGTACAAGAGCGCGCCCAAGCTCGGCAATCCCGTCAACGACGCCACTCTGGTTGGCGGCATGTTCAAGAAGGCGGGATTTGATTCCGTCGACGTCAGGCTGGATCTCAGTGCCAGCGAGATGCGGCGCATGTTGCGTGAGTTCGCCGGCAGGACCCGCGATGCGGACATGGCGGTGATCTATTACGCCGGCCACGGCATCGAGCTGGAAGGCACCAACTATCTCATTCCGATCGACGCGACGCTGGAGACCGATGGCGACGTGCTCGACGAAACCATCCCGGTCGAGCGCGCGCTGTTCGCGGTCGAGCCGGCCAAGCAGCTGCGCCTGATCATCCTGGACGCCTGCCGCGACAACCCGTTTTCCAAGACCATGAAGCGGACGCTGGCCTCGCGCGCGATCGGACGCGGGCTTGCCAAGGTCGAGCCGACCAGCCCCAACACCATGATTGCGTTCGCGGCAAAGGCCGGTTCGACCGCGTCTGACGGCGATTCCAGGAACAGCCCGTTCGCCGTCGCTTTGGTCGAGCACCTTCCGAAGCCGGGCCTCGACCTGCGCAAGGCGTTCGGCTTCGTGCGCGACGACGTGCTCAAGAGCACCGGCTACAAGCAGGAGCCCTATGTCTATGGCTCCCTCGGCGGCGACGATGTGCCGCTGGTCGCGACCAAGCCTGCCGCGACCGGTCCGCAGGCCAATCCGCAGGATTCTATTCGCAGGGATTACGAACTCGCGCTGCAGCTTGCCACGCGCGACGGCTGGGAGGCCTTCCTGGCGCAATATCCCGAAGGTTTCTACGCCAATCTGGCCAAGGGCCAGATGAACAAGATCGCCGCTGAAGAGACGCGCGCGTCGGCCGAGCAAAAAGCGAATGCGGCCGAGCAGCAGAAGGCAAGGCTCATTGCCGAACGCGCCCAGAAGGCCGAGCAGGACAAGGCGGCCGCGGCCGCCAAGGCTGCCGAAGAGGCCCGGATCGCGGCCGAGAAGCAGAAGCAAATCGAGCAGGCGAAGGCGGACGCAGCGGAGCACCAGCGCAAGCTGGCCGAGGCTGCCGCAGCGAAAGCACAGGCAGAGAAGCAGGCCGCGGAGAGGGCCAAGGCCGAGCTTGCCGCCAAGCAGGCCGCAGAGAAGGCGGAGCAGGCTGCAAAGCCTGTGGCCGATCGGCAGATTCCTGAGGTCGAGCAAAAAGTTGCAGCCCTTTCACCGGCGCCGGCATCCACATTGTCGGCGGCTGATCTGACAAAATCCGTGCAGAGTGAATTGCGCCGCGTTGGCTGTCTGTCCGCCACCGCCGACGGCGACTGGAGCGCCGCCTCGCAGCGCTCGTTGACACTGTTCAACAAATATGCCGGTACACAGTTCGACGCCAAGCTCGCCAGCGTCGACGCGCTCGATGCGCTGAAAGCGAAGCCAGGCCGGGTTTGTCCGCTGGTTTGCAATTTCGGCTTCAAGGCGGATGGTGATCAATGCGCGAAGATCACCTGTCGCGCCGGCTATCGCGTCGGTGACGACAACGAGTGCGAAAAGATTCAGGAGAAGAAGCCGGTCGCCACGCGTGAGGATTCGCGGAGGCGGGATACGGACCGGAAGGACACAGAGTCCACGCCATCGAAGCCGCAAGCATCTGGGCAGATATTTTGCAATGCCGCTGGCTGCCGCCCTGTCGGCAAGGGATGCAGAATAGAACGCGCCAGCACCTCTGATGCGAGCTCAGTGATGTCTGGCCGGACGAAGGAAGTGTGCAATTAGGGTATCTCCTGAGTGGCCGCATAGGTCTGGGCGTTTTTCATGATTGTTCGAAGCCTATCGATATTGATGTGCGGTCTGTGGCTCGGGTGCGGCGCTGCCCTGGCCGACAAGCGCGTTGCGCTCGTCATCGGCAACTCCGCCTATAAAAACGCGCCGCGGCTCGCGAACCCGGTGAATGACGCCGGCCTAGTCGGCGGCATGTTCAGGAATGCGGGTTTCGATACGGTTGAGATCAGGCTGGATCTCAATGCCAGCGAAATGCGGCGATCGCTACGAGAGTTCGCGGCCAGGACGCGCGATGCCGACATGGCGGTGATCTACTATGCAGGCCACGGCATCGAACTGGACGGCAGCAACTATCTCGTTCCGACCGATGCCATGCTGGAAACCGACGGCGATGTCCTCGACGAGACGATCGCGCTTGATCGCGCGCTGTATGCTGTCGAACCAGCCAAACAACTCCGTCTCGTCATCCTCGATGCGTGCCGTGACAATCCCTTCGCCAAGACGATGAAGCGCACACTGGCCTCGCGCGCGATTGGGGGCGGCCTTGCCAAGGTCGAGCCGACCAGTCCGAACACGATGATCGCGTTTGCGGCCAAGGCGGGATCGACGGCGTCGGATGGCGACTCCCGCAACAGCCCGTTCGCGGTCGCGCTGACCGATCATCTGCCGAAGCCCGGGCTCGACTTGCGCAAGGCGTTCGGGTTTGTCCGTGACGACGTCTTGAAGAAGACCGGCAACAAGCAGGAGCCGTATGTCTATGGCTCTCTGGGTGGCAGCGATGTGCCGCTGGTGCCGGTGAGGCCGGCCGCCGTAGCCGGTCCGCAGGCAAATCCGCAGGACAGTGTGCGCAAAGACTACGAGCTTGCCCTTCAGGCCGGCCTGCGTGAAGCTTGGGAGGCATTCCTCCAGACCTATCCGGACGGCTTTTACGCCAACCTCGCCCGCGTGCAGTTGAAGAAGATTGCTGCCGAGGAGGATCGCACGGTGGCGACCGAGAAGGCGCGTCTGGCCGAACAGGAGAAGGCGAGGCTCGCGACCGAACGAGCCCAGAAGGCCGAGCAGGAGAAAGCCGCCGCCGCTGCCAAAGCCGCGGAAGAGGCGCGGATTGCGGCCGAGAAGGCCAAGCAGATCGAGCAGGCCAAGGCGGAGGCGGCCGAACGAGATCGCAAGGCGGCGGAAGCTGCCGCGGCCAAGTCGCTCGCGGAGAAGCGGGCGCTGGAGAAGGCGGCAGCTGAGGCGGCAGCGAAGCAGGTAGCGGACAAGCAGGCGGCTGATTCCGAAGGCAGGAAGGTCGCCGCGCTGTCGCCGCCGCCGCCAAGCGCTCCGCCACCCGGCGACCTCGCGAAATCCGTCCAGAACGAATTGCGCCGGGTCGGCTGTCTTTCGTCCGCCGCTGACGGCGACTGGAACGCTGCAACGCAGCGCTCGCTGACACTGTTCAACAAATATGCCGGCACCCAGTTCGACGCAAAGCTCGCGAGTGTCGACGCGCTCGATGCGCTGAAGGCGAAGCCGGGGCGGGTCTGCCCGCTGGTATGCAATTTCGGCTTCAAGGCCGACGGCGATCAATGCGCGAAGATCACCTGCCGCGCCGGCTATCACGTCGGCGACGACAACGAGTGCGAGAAGATTCAGGAGAAGAAGCCGGTCGCGGCGCGCGAGAATTCGAAGAGGCGCGACAGCGACCGCAGAGATGCTGAGTCTACGGCGCCAAAGTCACAAGCCTCCGGCCAGATGATCTGCAACGGCGCCGGATGCAGACCGGTCGCGAAGGGCTGTCGCCTTGGGCTCGTGCCCAATGCGAACGCCAGCTTAAAAATCACCGGTGAGGTCTGCAACTGAGGTCTAGGCAGCGGTGATGTCCGGCCGGACTAGACACGCCTGCGATTGAGGTGAGGAGACGACACGAGCCTTGCATGCCTCGCCGCAAGCGATCATCATCCCCAAAAAAATGGGGGAAACCGATGCCACAACTCTCTCGCCGCCGCCACCTTCAGCAATTGTCGGCCGTGTTCGGATCCGCGGCGCTGGCCGGGTGGTCAAGGCCGGCATCGGCTTCGGAGGCAGACATTCCTCCCGAGGGCATCGGCAAGGGCATCAAGCACATCACCTATAGCGACATCGGCGGACGGCCCGACAGCGTGCAGGTGATGTTCAACCGGCAGCACGTCTATGTCGGGCACATGTTCAGCGACGGCGTGACGATCCTGGACGCATCCGATCCGCGTGCGCTGAAGCCGGTCAATTTCTTCACCGCAGGACAATACACCCGCACCCACCATTTGCAGGTGGCGGAAGATTTGCTGCTGCTTGCGAACGGCGCCAACATCGTCGCGCTGCAGTCCTACGACAACATGCGCGGCTATTTCGAGAACACGCTGGTCGACAGCATCACCAAGGCAAAGAAATTCCGCTGTGGGCTGTCGATCCACGACATATCCAAGCCGAACGAGATGCGCGAGATCGCTTTTCTCGAAATGCCCGGCTTCGGCATCAACCGGCTGTGGTGGCCAGGCGGCCGCTATGCTTATGTGTCGGCACATCTCGACGGGTTTACCGATCACATCCTTTGCGTGGTCGATCTCAAGACCATCACGAAACCGGAGATCGTCGCGAAATGGTGGCTGCCGGGCATGAACCGCGCGGCTGGCGAGCCGGCGACGCCAAAGGGCAAGCGCTTTGCGCTCCATCACATGATCACGGCGGGTGATCGCGGCTATGCTGCCTGGCGCGATGGCGGCTTCACCATTCATGACATCAGCGATCCCACCAATCCAAAGCTGCTGTCCCACATCAACTGGTCACCGCCCTTCGCCGGCGGCACGCATACACCGCTGCCGCTGCCCAAGCGACAGCTCGCAATCGTCGCGGACGAAGCCAATGCGGATCAGTGCGCCAAAGGCCTGTTCCATACATTCGTTCTCGACGTGCGGGCGCCTGGAAACCCGGTGCCGATCGCAACCCTGCCGACCCCGCGCGAACGCGATTTCTGCTCGAACGGTACCTTCGGACCGCATAATCTGCACGAGAATCGCCCGGGCTCGTTCCAGAGCGAGGAGACGATCTTCGCGACCTACAACAATGCCGGCGTCAGGGTGTTCGACATCAGGGACGCCTTCGCACCGAAGGAGATCGCGTATTGGGTGCCGCCGCCACCGAAAAAGCTCATCGACCCCCGCCCGAAGGTCGCGCTCGCAGCCAAGACCTGCGACGCCTATGTCCGGCCGGACGGGCTGATGTTCGTCTCCGACTGGAACGCCGGCATGCACGTGCTGCAATATCAGGGATGAGCGGAGAAGTGCGTAGGGTGGGTTAGTCCTGCAGATGCGCAAAGCGCATCTGCTCGGCGTAACCCACCTCTTCTGTTTCCGTGGACAGAGACGGCGGTGGGTTACGCCTTCGGCTAACCCACCCTACGAATCCGACTAACCCGCCGGCATCCGCGTCTCCACCAGACGCGCCCAATACGATGCGCCGTGGCCGAGGATGTTGTCGTTGAAGATGTAGGCCGGGTGGTGGCACTCGTTGCCGTCGCCCATGCCGACCAGGATCATCGCGCCGGGGCGCGCTTCCAGCATGAATGAAAAGTCTTCGGCGCCCATCATGGGAATGAACTTGTCGTTGACGCGCTCGGCACCGACGATGTCGCGGGCGACGTCGGCGGCAAGACCGGCCTCGCGGGCATGGTTCATCGTCACCGGATACATCCGCGTGTATTTGGTCTCCGCCGAACCGCCATAGGCGCGCGCAACGCTGTCGGCGACCTCGCCGATACGGCGCTCGACGAGATCGCGCACTTCAGGGTCGAGCGTGCGCACGGTGCCGCCGAGCTCGGCGATCTCCGGGATGATGTTGAAGGCCGTGCCGGAGTGGAATTGCGTGATCGAGATGACGGCGGATTTCAGCGGATCGACGTTGCGCGCGACGATCGATTGCAGCGCGTTGACGATCTGCGCGCCGATCAGCACGCTGTCGATGGACTTGTGCGGACCCGCGCCGGCATGGCCGCCCTTGCCGTGGACCGTGATCTGAATGTTGTCGGAGGAGGCGAGCATCGCGCCTGGCGTGGTCGCGAAATGCCCTTCTGGCAGGCCCGGCATGTTGTGCATGCCATAGACCTCCTGGATGTTCCAGCGCGTCATCAGCCCGTCCTCGACCATCGCCTTGCCGCCGCCGCCGCCTTCTTCCGCAGGCTGAAAGATCACGACCGCGGTGCCGTCGAAGTTGCGCGTCTCGGCGAGATATTTGGCGGCGCCGAGCAGCATGGCGGTGTGGCCGTCATGGCCGCAGGCGTGCATCTTGCCGGGGACCTTGGAGGCGTAGGCGACGCCCGAGGTCTCCATGATCGGCAGCGCGTCCATGTCGGCGCGCAGGCCAATGGTCTTGCCCGAGGCGGATTTGCGGCCGCGGATCACACCGACGACACCGGTGCGGCCGATGCCCGTCACCACCTCGTCGCAGCCGAACTCGCGCAAGCGGTCGGCAACGATGCCGGCGGTGCGGTGGACGTCGTATTGCAGCTCCGGGTTCTCGTGGAAGTCATGGCGCCAGGCGGCCATTTCGTCGGAGAGGGCGGCAACGCGGTTGACGATGGGCATGGAGGCTCCGTCTCTGTTGTTGTTGCCGGATGAGCGAAGGGCCATCCGGGATCTTTTGTGAGAGAAGTCCCAGGTATCGCTGCGCTCACCCGGGCTACGAATGACGTTCAGCTTTCGCCGAACACGCGCTTGAAGATCGTGTCGACGTGCTTGAAGTGATAGCCGAGGTCGAACTGCTCCTCGATCTCGGCGTCGGTGAGATACTTCTTCACTTCAGCGTCCTTCTTCAGGAGCTGGAGGAAGTCGCCTTCGCCGCGCCAGACCGGCATGGCGTTGCGCTGCACGAGCTTGTAGGCGTCCTCGCGGCTCGCGCCCTTCTGGGTCAGCGCCAGCAGAACACGCTGCGAATGCACGAGGCCGCCGAGGCGGTCGAGGTTCTTCTGCATGTTGGCGGGATACACCAGCAGCTTGTCGATCAGGCCGGCGAGGCGGACCAGCGCAAAGTCGAGCGTCACGGTCGCATCGGGGCCCATCATGCGCTCGGCGGATGAGTGCGAGATGTCGCGCTCGTGCCAGAGCACGACGTTCTCCAGCGCCGGCGTCACATAGGCGCGCACCATGCGCGACAGGCCGGTGAGGTTTTCCGAGAGCACCGGATTGCGCTTGTGCGGCATCGCGGACGAACCCTTCTGCCCTTCGGAGAAGAACTCCTCGGCTTCCAGCACTTCGGTGCGCTGCATGTGGCGGACCTCCACCGCGAAACGCTCGACCGAGGCGGCGATCACGCCGAGCGTCGAGAAATACATCGCGTGGCGGTCGCGGGGGATGACCTGCGTCGAGATCGGCTCGGGGACGAGGCCCATGGCCTTTGCAACATGCTGTTCGACGCGCGGATCGATCTGGGCAAAAGTGCCGACCGCACCGGAGATGGCGCAGGTCGCGACTTCCTTCCGCGCCGCGACCAGGCGCTCCCTAGCGCGCGAGAATTCCGCATAGGCATAGGCGAGCTTGAGGCCGAAGGTCACGGGTTCGGCGTGGATGCCGTGGCTGCGGCCGATGGTCGGCGTCATCTTGTGCTCGAAGGCGCGCTTCTTCAGCGCAGCCAGCACCTTGTCGAGGTCGGCGAGCAGCAGGTCGGCGGCGCGGGTGAGCTGGACGTTGAGGCAGGTGTCGAGCACGTCTGAGGAGGTCATGCCCTGGTGCACGAAACGCGCCTCGGGGCCGACGATCTCGGCGAGGTGGGTGAGGAAGGCGATGACGTCGTGCTTGGTCTCGCGCTCGATCTCGTCGATGCGGGCGACGTCGAAGGTGGCGTTCCTGGCCTTGGCCCAGACCGTTTTGGCGGCGTCCTTGGGGATAGTCCCAAGCTCGGCGAGGGCGTCCGCCGCGTGCGCCTCGATCTCGAACCAGATCTTGAACCGGGTCTGGGGCTCCCAGATCGAGGCCATTTCCGGGCGGGTATAGCGGGGGATCATTGGACTGCTCCAGGAAGGTGGGCGGGCGACCCACGAGGGGCGACCTGCCAGAATGTTTTTTACGCCGTGATTTAGCAGAGGGGAGAGGGCGAAACAAACGGCGGCGACAAGGTAGCGGGGGATGTTGGGCTGGGCGGTGATCGGCCCGGCCACCCCGGGCGATGGGTGGCCCACGCCGAGGGGGGGCAGATATTAACTGTCAATCACGGATCATTGACTGACAGATATTGAAATCTGTCAGCGAGACGTGTATATCCGTTCTCGGACGCTCCGATTGGGCGTCTGGCGGCATCCCGGGAGCCCGACGTCCCAGACAGATGGGGATTGAGGGTCGCAATCGAACAACGGGGACCGCCAATTGATTGGAGACTTACGACAATGACGACCGAAATCATCAATTTGACCGGGACGATTGGGCATTGGCTCAATTTACTGGTGGCGCGCCAGATCGCGGCGCAGGCTGCAAAACTGCCTCATTAAGGCGAGAGCTTTCCGAAACGACCGGCACGGGCGCTTCGGAAGCAGCTCCGTCGCCGGGTAACTGAGCCCTCAACGGGAACATGGTGCTGGCATGAACGAAGCCGTTATCTTGACGCCGGAGCGGATCCTCGAAGTGACCGAGGACGTGCTGCGGCGTTACGGACTCGCCAAGGCCACCGTGGTCGACGTGGCCCGTGCGCTCGATGTGAGCCACGGCAGCGTCTACCGCCATTTTCCGAGCAAGGCCTCCCTGCGCGAGGCCGTCGCCAAACGCTGGCTGGACCGCATCGACGCGCCGTTACGCCAGCTGGCCGAAGAGCAGGGCCCGGCTCCGGCGCGGCTCGACCGCTGGCTGCGCACCCTGTTCGCCGCCAAGCGTTCGCGCGTGCTCGACGACCCCGAGATGTTCGACACCTATCTGACTCTGGCGCGCGAGGCGTGTGCAGCCGTCAAGTGTCACAAGGACACCATGATCGACCAGATTGCGGCGATCCTGACCGATGGCGTGAAGCAGGGCGTGTTCGAGGTGGGCGACGTCAAGACCACCGCACGCGCCATCTTCGATGCCACCGTCCGCTTCCACCATCCGGCCCACGCCGACGAATGGAAGGACGCCGATCTCTCGGCGCGTGTCGATGCGACGCTGGCGCTGCTATTGCGCGGGCTGAAGGCGTAGGCCGAACACCTCCACGCCGTCCCAAAGCCGTTCGATAGCCAGCATTGGCGCCGCTTAATTATCCTTCGACCTTGTGGGCGAGCGCACCATCGCGGAGCGAACGCGGATGGTGGGCCTTTTTCCGCCCACGAAGGGCGGTACCCGCCAACGGCACGACCGGCGGGCTTTCCGGATACGCATTGACTTCGATTTCGACCAGGTCCTTCGCCCGCTTTCGAAGCCTGTAGAATGCAAGCTCTTGCTCGAGCATGGGGCAGTGGAATCGAATCGTTGCTGTGTCTGGCAAGCGACAGAGTTCATCGATGAGCTCGCCGACAGTGATGAGCGCGGGATAGGTAGCTTCGCGGATAGCCTTACTCATGGCGGAACTCCTTCACTCCAGTACTAACCAGAGTTCGACGGCCTCCGTTCCAATCCGCATCGCAAGGCGGTCGAAATATCCTTGGATATGCCCGCATACGGAGGAGGGTTCTGGGCTCCTACCTCCAAGGAGGGGCGAGCATCTAGATTTTAGTCAGTCCACAACTGGCCGCCAACCGCACAAGCTGCGCATCCGTGCGCGCGCCGGTCTTGGTCTTGATCAGGTAGTGATAGTTCTGCACTGTCTTGACGCTGAGATTGAGATGCGCAGCGATCTGTTCGGTCGTGGCGCCGCCGGCGAACTGGCGCAGGATCTCGATCTCGCGTTCGCCCAGCTGATCCAGCGCAGAGCCCGCCGACAGGCTGTCCTCGGCCAGGATGTGCGCGATGTCGTCGCTCATGGCGCGTTCGCCGCGCGCAACGCTCCGGATCGCGGACACGACCGCGGACGGCTCGCTGCTCTTGGTGACGAAGCCGCTGGCACCGGCACTGAAAGCTGCCTTCACCAGCACGGCCTCGTTGTGCATGGTGAAAACGAGGATCCGCGCCCGCGGGCTGCGCGCGCGGATGTTGCGGATGGCTTCCAGCCCGCTCGCGCCCGGCATCGAGATATCAAGTACGACGACATCAGGATCGCGCGCCTTGAAGGCGCTGTAGGCATCCGCGGCGTTGTCGGCTTCCGCCACGACATGCAGATCGCCCTGGCTTTCCAGCACGCGCCGATAGCCTTGCCGTACGATCGGATGATCGTCGACCAGCAGCACGGAGATGCCTGTTGCCGTAATCTCGTTCATCCCGTCCTCACGCGGCGAGCGGGATGGTGGCGGCGACGCTGAGTCCGGCATGGGCGGGCAGGATCGACAATGATCCACCGGCCGCCGCGAGCCGTTCGCGGATGCCGGTGAGGCCGAAGCCGGCCGACTGCTCAACGCGTGCCGCGTCGCCGCCGCCATCGTCCTCGATACGGATCAGCAACGCATCGTCGTCGCCCGCGCGTCGCTCGACGCTGAGCGAAATCTCGCGTGCCGCGCCGTGGCGCAACGCGTTGGTCAGGCATTCCTGCGCGACGCGATAGGCGGTGGTCGCGGCCGGGCCGCTGATGTCGGTGAAGTCGCCCTTGAGATCGAGCTGGATCGTCGGCCGCGCGGAGCTCTGCGAGCGCCAGCTATCCACCAGATTCACAAGGCTCGCCTCCAGCCCAAGCTCGGCGGGCAGGGGATTGCGCAGGCGCTTCAGCGCGTCGCGCAGCGAGGCCATCAGATGATGCGTGGCCTGCGAGATCATCCGCGCGTCCTGCACGATGTCGTTGCGCTTGTCTTCTTTCGTGCTCGCCGTCTCGATGGTGTTGGCGAAGGCGAGGATGGCCGAGAGATTTTGTCCGAACTCGTCGTGCAGCTCGCGGGCGAGCGCGCGGCGTTCGTCGTCGCGGATCTCGATCAGGCGCCGCGTCAGCGCCGCGCGCTGCTCGGTCGCTTCCTCCAGCCGCCGGCCGAGCTCGTCGACGGCGCTGCCGATCATCGCCAGCTCCATCGAGCGGAAGCGCGGCAGTTTCGTGCGATACTGACCGCGCGCCATGCGCTGCAAGGCGGTCACGATCGTGCGCGCCGGCGCCAGCGCATGCGCGATCGCGAGCGAAGCCAGCAGCGCGATCGCCGCCGCCATCAAAAGCGCGACGTCGATTACGTTGAGGATGTATTCCCAAGCGAGCGAGATGGCAGCTGCGGCATCCGGCGTCGCGACCACCGTTCCGGCGGTCGCCGCGCGGGGACTGACCGGCCGTATCACCTCCGCATGGCTGCCAAGGAAGGTCGGCACAATTGACGCGAACCAGCGCGGAGGCGTCTTGCCGAGCCCCTCGCTCTGGCCGCAGAGCGGCTTCTCGAATGCGATAGCGGGTTGGAACTCCACGCAGACGCCGGGTGAGATCAGCTTCATCGTCTCCAGCGTGCGCCACTCCGGAACCGGCAGGAGCTGCTCGCGTGTTCTGCTGCTACGCAACAGGAATTCGTGCCAATACAGGGCCTGAAGCGCCTGGGCGACCCGCTGCGCCGAGGCCGCAGTCGCCCGGTCGACGCTGCGATAGGCGTCGAACGTCGCCCAGATGGTCGCCGCGCCAAGGCAGAGGGCGACGATGAGAAACAGACGGGCGACAAGCTGAAGCACAAGGCGCATGCGATCACCCCAAAGTTTGGTAAGGTCAGCCTAACAACGCCGCCGCGCCTTGCCAATTGCGAGGCACGGCAAGATGGCAGCTCGGGCAAATTTCCCAAGCCGGATTGGGCATGGCTCTTTGGACCGGGCGCGGCGGCTTTGATCTAATGGGCAGGAAATCGCGGCAGGCCAATCTTTAGAGGCCAGGAGCAGTGCAGCATGAGTTCGATGACGATTGGGCCGATCGCGGGGCCTGCTGCCGACCCATCCGAGCGCAGCGCGCTCCTGTTCTGGATGATCTTCACCGGGCTTTCGATCTTCGCCGTCGTGCTGCTGTGGCGGTTCGGCCTGATCCGTCTGATGCTGACCTCGGACCGGACCTACATTTCCAGCGTGATCGCACTGCTCTATGTGCTCACCTGCGGCCACTGCTTCCTGCGAACGCGGGCCATTGCCCGTGAGGGCGCGGCGGCCCGGCGCTGCCGGGCGGCGCTCGCGGCACCCGACGGCAGCAAAGTGCTCGATGCGAGCGCGACCGCATTGCCGCGCGGGCTGGTCCGCGACCATATCGACAGCCTTGTGACAAAGGCCGCCGCGCAGGACTACCGTCCGGTGGACCAGACGCTATTGCTGCGGACGCTTGCCGACCGGCTGCGCGGCTCCAATGGCTTCGGGGCCTTCGTCTCGGATACGCTGATGAAGCTCGGCCTGCTCGGCACCATCGTCGGCTTCATCATCATGCTGGCGCCGATCGCGGGGCTGGATGCCGCCGACAAGGTCGCGATGCGATCTTCGATGGGGCTGATGAGCGACGGCATGGCGGTCGCGATGTACACGACACTGGCGGGCCTGGTCGGTTCGATCCTGGTCCGCATCCAGTATTACATGCTGGATGCCGCGACCCAGCGGGTGTTCTCGGATGCGGTGGTGCTGACCGAGACCTATGTGACGCCGGTGCTGGAGCGCAAGGGTTTTGGAATCGAGGGGTCTGGAATCAAGGGCGCCGGAAGCCAGTCATGATGGATGATTTCGGCCTCTATCCGCGCGAGGAGCCGTTCGACCCGCTGGGCGTGATGCTGTTCAAAGCCCTCCAGGTGATCGCTTTCCTGTTCTTCCTCGCACTGCTCGCCGTCTCGCCGGACGCCAAGGACGGCAAGATCGATTCCAAGGCCGAGTTCATGATCACGCTGGACTGGCCGGACAGCCATCCCGACGATCTCGATCTGTTCGTGCAGGATCCCGTGGGCAATATCGCCTGGTATCGCCACCGCGAGGCCGGCTTCCTCACGCTCGACCGCGACGATCGCGGCGGAGCCAACGACTTCATCGTGGTCAACGGCAAGAAGATTGCCTCGCCGATCCGCGAGGAGATCGTCACCGTGCGCGGCATCGTCCCCGGCGAATACACCGTCAACGTCTCACATTTCGTGGCCACGACCGGCGAACCCGTCACGGCCAATGTGAAGGTGCAGAAGCTCAATCCGACGGCGCAAGTGGTCTTCGACAACAAGTTCACCCTCGACCACACCGGCGACGAGAAGACCGCGGTGCGGTTCCGGCTCGATGCCGAAGGCAAGGTCGTCAATGTGGATCAGCGGCCGAAATCGCTGTTGGAGACTTTTCGCAGCAATTGGCGCAACGGCGCCGATCTTGACCCGAACACCGGCGTGAGCAAGAACGCCGTGAGGGTGCGCCGTGACTAGCTTGCAGACGGTCATCCTCACGCTATCGATAGCCTATGCCGTCATCGGCGCGCTGCTGCTGGTCGTGCTGGTCTATGCGCGGCTGCACTGGTCGATCAAGGCCGTCGCGGTGATCGTGACCAGCGCGTTCTATGTCGTCAGCTTCACCGAGATGCGCGGGCTGCTCGGCTGGGCGAGCGCCGATCGGCTGCCGGTGAGCTTCAAGCTGCTGAAGGCCCGTATCGTCGAGCCGCATTCGCTGGAGGGCGATCCCGGCTCGATCTATCTCTGGGTCGAGCAGCTCGACGAGGACAATCGCCCGAGCGGCATACCGCGCGCCTTTCGTGTGCCCTACAATGACCGGCTGGCCGACAAGACCCACGCGGCGGAGAACGAGATCGCGCTGGGACATCCGCAAGGCGGCCGGGCCGCCGATTTCGGCGGCGGCGATGGCAGCCTCATCGACATGGTCCGGGAATATGTGACGCCTAAGACCATCATGGAGACGAGTGGCGGAGACTCCTCGACCGGCGAGTTCAGCGCTCCGCAGGCCGGCGCGCAGGGCGCCGTGTTCACCCCGATTCCGCCGCCCCGGATGCCGCCGAAGGACGAGCAATAGGCTCTTCACCATCGCGACAGGGCAGCGCTGGCAAACCGCGCGCCGCTGGCGCATGTTCTTGACCTCCCTCAATTTGGCCTCATCGGCTCCCAATAAGGTTCGAGGGTGGAGGGTGCGTGCTTCTCGCTGTTTTCTCGGATATCCACGGCAACCGGCAGGCGTTCGAGGCGTGCCTGAAAGTCGCGCGGGCGCGTGGCGCCGAGCGCTTCATCTTGCTTGGCGACTTCGTCGGCTATGGCGCCGATCCGGAATGGGTGGTGGATACCGCGATGGAGCTGGTTGCCCAGGGCGCCGTCGCCGTGCGCGGGAATCATGACCAGGCAGTGAATTCCTCGGCCGAGACCATGAATGCCGAGGCGCAAATCGCGATCGAATGGACCCGCGGCCGGCTCGACACCGCGCAGCGGCGGTTCCTGGCGGAATTGCCGATGCTGGTGGAGGACGGCGATCGCCTGTTCGTGCATTCGGAAGCCTCCAGTCCCCGAAGCTGGCACTATGTCCGATCGACGGCGGACGCCGCCAAAAGCCTGATCGCGACGCCAGCTCATGTCACGTTCTGCGGCCACATCCACCGCCCGGCGATCTACTCGATGTCGGTGACGGCGAAGATGTCGGGACTCGTGCCTAAGACCGACGTCTCCGTGCCTTTGCTGCGCGGGCGGCAATGGCTTGCTGTGCTTGGCTCGGTCGGCCAGCCGCGCGATAACGATCCATCCGCGGCTTTCGCGCTGTTCGACACGGTCTCGTGTCTGATCACCTATTGCCGCGCGCCCTACGATGTCGAGACGGCCGCAAGCCGGATCCGCGAGAACGGCCTGCCGCATTGGCTCGCCGACCGACTGTCGCAGGGACGCTAGAGGCCGATGCCGAAACCCCTCGTCAAATCGGGCGCAGAGATCGACGGCTACACGATCGGCGAATGCGTCCATGCCGGCGGCATGGCGACGCTGTGGACGGTCACCCATCCCGGCATCGACGTGCCGCTGCTGATGAAGATTCCGCGGGTATCGGAGGGCGAGGACCCCGCGGCGATCGTCTCCTTCGAAATGGAGATGATGATCCTGCCGCGGCTGGCCGGGCCGCACGTACCCTCATGTTTCGGCACCGGCGATTTCGCCCACCAGGCCTATGTCGTGATCGAGCGCATCTCCGGGACCACGCTCTACAAGCGGCTGCCCGACCTGCCGCTGCCGTATGACGAGGCGCGGCAGCTCGTCGCCAGGTTCGCGACGGGGCTCGCGGATTTGCATCGGCAGAACGTGATCCATCACGACATCAAGCCGAGCAGCATCATGTTCCGCGAGAGCGGCGAGGCGGTGCTGATCGACTACGGCTTGTCGCATCACAACCATCTGCCGGACCTGTTGCAGGAGGAATTCCGCCTGCCTTACGGTACTGCGCCCTATATGGCGCCGGAACGGCTGTCAGGGGTGCGAGACGATCCGCGCAGCGATCTGTTCTCGCTCGGCGTGCTGCTCTATTTCTTCACGACCGGCGAGCGGCCGTTCGGTGAGGGCGAGACTCTGCGTGCGATGCGGCGCCGGCTGTGGCGCGATCCGCACCCGCCGCGCTCGCTTCGCGCCGACTATCCGCCCTGGCTCCAGGAAGTGGTGCTGCGATGCCTCGAGATCGAGCCGGTGCGGCGCTATCCGACGGCGTCCCAGCTCGCCTTCGATCTCACCCACCCGGACCAGGTCAGGCTCACCACACGCTCGGAGCGGATGAAGCGCGATCCGCTAAGCGTCGCTTGGCGGCGCCGCTTCAACCAGGGCGTCATGCAGCCGCGCGCGAAATCGGATGTCGCAGCCCAGATCGCATCAAGCCCGATCCTCGCGGTCGCGCTCGACACCGTGGAAGGCGCCCCCGAGCTGAACGAAGCGTTGCGCGTCACCACCGAGCGCATTCTCGCCACGCTGCCGTCGGCGCGGCTCGCCTGTCTCAACGTGCTGAAGCTCAACCGCATCGCGATCGACAGGACGCTGGATGAGCAGGGCTCCAACAAGCATATCGACCGATTGGTGGCGCTCAGGCACTGGGCCACGCCGCTCAAGCTGGATGAAAGCCGGCTGTCGGCTCATGTGCTGGAAGCCGTCGATCCGGCCGCGGCCATCCTGGAGTTTTGCGAGATCAACCACGTCGACCACATCATTATCGGCGCGCGGCAGGGCTCGTTCAGGCGCACGCTGCTCGGCAGCGTTTCGGCCAAGGTGGCCTCGGAAGCGGCCTGCACCGTCACCGTGGTACGACCGCCGCGAATGGCTGCGGATGCGGGCGAGGTGGCCGGATAGGGCCGCGCTCCAAATCCTGGAAGGTTCAGGCCGCGTGAGCGGTATGGACGGAACGTTTGCGACGGATCGGCCAGGAGAATTGCGGGCCGGGCTCGCCGTGATCCGCGCTGCCGCCGAAGAACTGGATGATCTCGCGGCAGGGCTCGCAATTGAACAGGTTGCGCGACGCGGATGCCTTGGTCATTTCCTTCAGGCAGTTCGGGCAATGCGGCTTCATGAGCTTGGTCCAGAAAAAGAATTCAATGCCGGCGCGGTGACCGGAGCGGGTGATCCGGGTCCGTCTCGGGCCCGGTGTCGTCGCGCATCTCGCCTTCGGTGCGTTCGAGCCGACCGAAGAAAAAATCGAGGTCAGGATGCGGGCGCCGCGGGATGCGGCACCGGCGCTTCGGCTGACGTTTCACGAGCGCGATCTGCATGGGGTCAGGCCCGATACCAGTCGCGACGGGCGATGCGGGTCGAGCGAGCCGAGACCTTCACCGGTCCGGCCGATGGACCAAACACAACAAACGCACAAAAACCAAGCCACAACGCCACGCCAGTCCAAACCAGGGTCGTCGTCATGATGTGCTCCCGCGAAACAGGCAAGAATCACTAGCGGTGATTTGCGCGAATCAGGGAAGCCCGGAGGAGTACGGATTAAGGTTGCAAATTTAGGCATTGCGCGCCGCAACACCCGTAGAAGCCCACGTCTGCGGAGCTGTGCGGGCCCTCAGATCGCCTCGCCGCGTGCACCCGCGGCAGCGTTGCGGATCGCGGCGATGTTGGTCTTGTAGGCGTCCTGCGTGCCGCCCCTGAACACGGACGTGCCGGCGACGAAGGCATTGGCCCCGGCCGCAGCCAGCGGACCTGCGACGTCGGCGCCGACGCCGCCATCGACCTCGATGTCGATCGGGCGGCCCGCTGTCATTGCGCGGATGTCGCGGATCTTGCCGATCGCGGAGGGGATGAAGGCCTGGCCGCCGAAGCCGGGATTGACCGACATCACCAGCACGAGGTCGACCAGGTCCAGGACGTATTCGAGCGCGCTGATCGGCGTGCCCGGATTGAGCGAAACGCCGGCCTTCTTGCCAAGCGCGCGGATCGCCTGGAGCGAGCGGTGCAGATGGGGACCGGCCTCGGCATGCACGGTGATGTGGTCGCAGCCGGCTTTCGCGAAGGCCTCCAGATAGGGGTCGCAGGGCGAGATCATCAGATGCGCGTCGAAGATCTTCTTGGTGTGCGGGCGCATCGCCTTGATGACGTCGGGGCCATACGAGATGTTGGGAACGAAGTGCCCGTCCATGACGTCGAGATGGATCCAGTCGGCTCCCGCGGCGTCCACGGCGCGCACCTCCTCGCCGAGCCTGGAGAAATCCGAGGCCAGGATCGAGGGCGCGATTGCTAGGGGGCGGGGAGCGAAGGCTTGGGTCATGGTGGTTTCCCGTGGCGGCCGTGAAAGATGGACTCGCCTAACATGGGCCTCTCAGCCGGGCAATGCAGGGGCGGCGTGCTTCCTGTGGGCGGAAATTTCTGCCGCGACCGGCACGAATTGCCGGTGTTCCCGGGCCGTGCAAAGCGCGGTGAAAGCGGATTTCATTGAGCTTTTTGCGCTGGCACGGCGCTTGCTGACTTCACCTGAACAGAACATTGGCCGCGGCATGCCGCATCGGTTGGAGTTGTGCAATGTTGTTCGCTCTTGGGGCCGTATCGAGCGCGCTCGACGCGATCCAGTCGCTGACGAATTCGAAATCGTCCTCGTCGACGCAGAAGACGGGGTCCTCGCAAAAGCCGGCGACCAATCCGTTCGCGATCGACAGCGGCAGCAACAGCACGACCGGCGCGACCTCGCCGGTCAATGCGGGCAGAACCCCGCAGATCTCGCCGGAGACGATGAACGCGCTGTTCGCCGCGCAGAGCCAATCCTCGGAGAGTACGAGCAGCACAGCCAGCTCGACCTCGTCGAGCTCGACGTCCTCGTCCTCGACGCGCCGCGACGCCGCCTTGAAGGATCTGTTCTCGCAGATCGATGGGGACGGCGACGGCAAGATCACCAAGTCGGAATTCGAGAATGCGCTCGGCGCCGGCGGCACCAACCTCGCGCAGGCCGACGACGTTTTCTCGAAGCTGGATTCGAATACCGACGGCAGCGTCAGCCTCGATGAGATGTCGAAGGCACTGAAGAGCGGTCATCGCGGCCACCATCACGCGCAAGGTGCGGGCGATGCGTCCGGCAGCGGTTCGGATTCCTCCTCGCGATCCACCGGCGGCTCCACCTCGACCTCGACGACGGGCGCCGACGGCTCGACCACCACCACCGTCACCTACGCCGACGGCTTCAAGATGTCGACGACGGTCCCGGGCGCCTCCAGCTCGCGTAATTCAGCCTACGATCTGTTCGCACAGTTGATGCAGCGGCAAGGCGGGCAGGGACAAGGCGCCTCAGCGACTGTCGGTTCATCGATGTCGATGAGCGTGTAGCCCCGCTCACGGCTAACCGGCATATTCGTGAGTGATGTCACGAAAGACATACCGATCACGGATTTCGTGGTTGAAGAACGTACCCTTTGAGCGCGCATTCCTGAACGCCGCGGCGACCTCGGGCGGAACGTCCTCGTAGACATAGAGGCGTCCGCTGACGAAAGTCACCTTCAGTTCGCGCGTGTCGGGTGCATAGCGGAAAAAGCGGATCACGGAAGACGGCATGGCGGTGCACCTTGGCCCGTCAGGGTAACGCTGTGCCCGCCGTTTCGTTTCTAGCCAAACCGATCCTTCCACGCCGGCATCGCGCCGGCAAACGGCAGGGCCGTCGCATTGTAGACGCCGCGAGCGATCGCGCGTGCGACCACATTGGCTGCGACCGTGCCGAGTTCGGTAAGCCCGACCAGCGGTTCGATCGGCTTTTCGCCCGTTGCGGCGGCGAACAGCACGTCGCCGTCGGTCGGGGCATGCACCGGATAGATCGCACGGGCAAACCCGGTATGCGCGATCATCGCAAGCCGCTTGGCCTGTGCCTTGGTCAGCGTGGCATCGGTGACGACGAGGCCGATCGTGGTGTTCTCACGCGCGCTCGCTGCGGGGCCGCCCTTGATGCGCATCGCCAGCATGTCCGGCGTGAACGCGGACGGCAGACCGCGCCCGCCGAACTCGCCGTTCTCCTCGAATGGCGCGGCCCAGAACCAAGGCCCTTCGCCAACGGTCGTGCTGCCGACCGCGTTGACGACCATGATCGCTGCGACCTTGACGCCGTTGGCCAGGACCGCGGAGGCCGAGCCCAGTCCACCCTTGAAGGTCGCGGTGGTGGCACCAAGGCCGGCGCCGACGCTGCCCAGCGCGAAATCGTCGCTGGCGGCCAATGCTGCGGCGTAGCCGAGATCGCGATAGGGCGCGAAGCGTCCCCAGGCCTTGTCGCCACCGTTGAGCAGGTCGAAAACGATCGCGCCCGGCACGATCGGAATCACAGCCTCGCGAATCCGCAAGCCGCGGCCTTGTTCGGCGAGCCAGGCCTGGATGCCGCCGCCGGCGTCGATTCCAAAGGCGGAGCCGCCGGACAGCGCAATGGCGTCAACGCGATCGACGGTGCTGGCGAGGTCGAGCAACGCATCTTCGCGCGTACCGGGTCCGCCGCCGCGAACATCGATGGCCGCAACCGCGGGGGCGTCGAAGATGATCGCGGTCGTGCCAGTGGCGATTTTCGCATCTTCGGCGTGGCCGACGCGGACGCCGGCGATATCGGTGAGAAGGTTTTTCAAGGCGGCTCCGCGGGCTGAAAGGCGTTCGCTTCAGCGATATCGTAGGGATGCCGCACGCTCAACCCGCGAGCGCGGTCCTCAGCATCTTGGCGAGCTCGGACTTGCGGTAGGGCTTTGCCAGCAGCAGCACGCCGGAATCCAGCCGCCCGTGATGGACGATGGCGTTCTCGGTGTAGCCCGAAGTGAACAGCGTCTTCAAATCGGGGCGGCGGCGAGCCGCCTCATCGGCGAGCTGGCGGCCGTTCATGTTACCCGGCATGATGACGTCCGTGAACAGCAGGTCGATGTCCTTGTCGGCGTCGATGATGACGAGGGCCTCGGCCGCGTTGCCGGCTTCGAGTGCGGCATAGCCGAGGCTCTTGATCTGGGTCACGACATATTGGCGCACCAGCGCGTCGTCCTCGACGATCAGGATCTTCTCGTCGCCGCCGGTGACGGGCGCGTTCTGGAGCGCCTCGAATTCGGTCTCCTGCACGCCGCTCGAGCGCGGCAGGTAGATCTTCACGCTCGTGCCGTGGCCTTCCTCGCTGTAGATCTTGATGTGTCCGCCGGACTGCTTGACGAAGCCGAACACCATGCTGAGCCCGAGGCCGGTGCCCTTGCCGACCTCCTTGGTGGTGAAGAAGGGATCGAACACCCGGTCGATCAACTCCGGCGGGATTCCGGAGCCGGTGTCGCTGACGGCGATCATGACGTAATTGCCGGCCATCACGTCGGGATTCATGCTGGCATAGCCGTCGTCGAGGAAGATGTTGCGGGTTTCCAGCACCAGCGTGCCACCGTCGGGCATCGCATCGCGCGCGTTCAGCGCGAGATTGAGGATCGCGGTGGAAAGCTGGCCCGGGTCAATCAGTGCCGGCCACGCATCCTCGGTGAGTTGCGGCATGATGGTGATCTGCTCGCCGAGCGTGGGATGCAGGAGCTTTGCGGCCTCGAGCGTCAATGCGTTGACGTCGATTTCGCGCGGCTGGAGCGGCTGCTTGCGGGCGAAGGCGAGCAGATGCTTGGTCAGTTGCGCGCCGCGCTCGGCGGCGTCGTCGATCAGCTTGGTGATGGCGGCGAGCTCGGGACGGTCAGCGACGGCGTCCGCCAAAATGCCGATCGTGCCGGTGATGACGGTCAGCACATTGTTGAAGTCGTGCGCGACGCCGCCGGTCAATTGACCGATGGAATCCATCTTCTGGACGTGCCTGAACTGCGCCTCGGCGGCCTGCTTCTCGGTGAGGTCGCGGCCGATGAAGAAATGGCGCTTGACCGGCTCGGACCAGGTGCCCATCCAGTTCAGCGTGACCTCGTGACCGTCGTAGTGGTAGTAGCGCGCCTCGAAGCTGCGCTTGACCGCGCCGCGCCGCGCCGCGCGCATCTCGTCGCGCGTCTTCTGGAGGTCATCGGGATGAATGAACTCGGTCGCGCTGTGTCCGATCATGTCCTCCGGACTCAGGCCGAGAATGGTCTTCACGCTCGGGCTGACCTGGATGAAATTGCCAAAACCGTCGGTAACCAGGATCAGGTCCTGCGAGGTCTCAAAGATCCGCTGCCGCTCCTCGACCTCGCGGCGCAGTTTTTCCCGTGCCTGCTTCTCTTCCGTGATGTCGTGGGCGATCTTGGAAGCGCCGATGATCTGTCCGTTGGCTGATTTGAGCGGAGAAACATTCAGGACGACGTCGACCCGCCGGCCGTCCTTCCGGATCCGGACCGTCTCGTGCTGAGCGATCGTTTCGTTGCCGCCGACCCGGTTCAGGATGCCCCTGACCTCGGCCTTGCGATCCTCAGGCACGATGATGTCGATCGGTTGGCCGACGGCCTCCCCGGCGGCATAGCCGAACAGCTGTTCGGCGGCCTTGTTCCAGCCCGTGATGACACCGTCGAGCGTCTTCGTGATGATGGCATCATTGGCGGATTCGACGACGGCGCCGTACAGGGCAAGGCGCTTGCCATAATAGTCGCGATCCAATGCCGACTGCTGCCGCAGCCTGCCGACGAGACCCAGCGTATGCGCCTGAAGGCGGACATTTTCGATCAAAAGCACCGCGAGCACGAAGGTCGCCGCGCAGAGGCCGTAGAGGCGGCCAGCGTAGAAGCCGAGATCGAAGCGCGCGACGTTGACGATCGCCGACAGCGCGATGTCGAACAGCCATGCGCACATCACCACCATGAGCCAGACATCGATGACCGAATGCGGACGGCGGAACCACAGCGAGACCAGCGCTGCGAAGCTCAAGGACCAGACAAAGGACACCACGCCGATCATGATCTGCGTGTAACGGCCATCGCGCAGCAGGACCGGAAGCAGCCCGTGCTGGGCAGTGACGATCCAGGTCAAGACGATCATGACCGCGACGACGCCGACCACGCTGGCGCAGATCGCCTTGCTTGTCGAGCCCGCGATCCGGGCGCCGCCGTCGGCCTCCTTGAGCCAGGCATAGGCCAGCACGCAGAGCGGGAAGCCGCCGTGCCAGATCATGTAGAGCCAGACCGTGGTCTGCTGGTTTGCCCCCAGCAGCCCGGTCTGCGAAAAAAGTCCGGGGAAGGTGAGGGCATGGACCACGGCCGCGGCGGCGGTGAACAGATAGCCCGTCGCGAGCACGAGCAGCGCGCGGGTCCTGAGCACCGCAAACTGCGACAACAGCAGGACCGCGGTGACGATGTCCGCGACGACGAGGGCGGATTGATAGCTCGCGACGAAGGCTGGCACAGGCAGCAGCGGGATACCTGCAAAGGGCACGGCCACTGCGAACAGGATCGAGGAGACGCCGACGATCGCCAATGCTGCGCTGCGGTCTTTCGGGGTGGCCGGCAACGTCGAAAGGAATGTGTTCCGATCGGTTGTCGCGGACACGTGCAGCTCTCGCAGATCGGTCTTGAGCATTTTTGCCAATCTCATTTGGCCCAATCTATTTCCGCCCATGGTAGCGGGTTCTGGGCACGCATCATGACAAAACCCACTGCGACTCAACCGAAGGTTACAGCTTACTTAATTTTATGGGGAACGCGCACGGGGGATTGGGTAAGATGCGCTTTACTGGACGGTGCCATAATGCTCTCCCGCCGCTACGGGTTCCAGGTTTGAATCAGGCATTTTGATTTCAGGATCCGGGAGTTGTTCCCTATGCCCCGCGTTCTCATCATCGACGACCAGAAGGACGTCCGTGCGATGGTCGCGATCGTGCTGCGCGTCAACCGTTATGACGTCGTTGAGGCCGATAGCGGCGCAGCCGGGGTGAAAGCCTTCACCGAGGCCTGCTTCGACGCGGCAATCGTGGACATTTTCCTCGGCGATACCAACGGCGTCGAGGTCATCGCAACCCTGCGCGAGCTTGCACCGAGCCTCCCGGTCGTTGCCGTGTCGGGGATGACGGCGCTGGATTTCATGGAACAATCACCCCACCTCGCCAACGTGGTCTGCCTGCAAAAGCCGTTTCGGCCGAACGATCTTCTTCAAGCACTACGGAAGGCCCAAGCCGCGGCTGACAGCGCGCTGCCTGCAGCCGTCTGACCCTGCCGCAGGAAGAAACGCCCCGGGGCAAGCCGGGGCGCGATGATGATTGGACGAGGCCTTCAGGCCCCCCGGCACGCGTGCTTAGGTGCCGTTGCCGCTGATCGCGGCGTAGCCGCCCTTGGCGTCCCATTTGTAGACGACGTAGTCGAGCTGCTTGATGTCGCCCTTGGCGTCATACTCGATTGGCCCGATCACGGTGTCCCACTTGCCGGCCTTGATGGCCGCCATGACCTTCTTGGCGTCGGTGGTCCCGGCCTTCTTGGCCGCCTGCGACCAGACCTGCATCGCCGCGTAGGTGTAGAGCGTGTAGCCTTCAGGGTCGATGTTCTTGGCCTTGAAGGCCTCGACGATCTTCTTCGCGGTCGGCTTGTTGCGCGGATCGGGGCCGAAGGTGAACAGCGTACCTTCGCCGGCCGGGCCGGTGATGGAGGCATATTCCTTGTCGGCGAGGGCGTCGCCGGCCATCAGCACGGTCTTGAGGCCCTGGTCGCGCATCTGGCGCAGGATCAGGCCGCTCTCCTGATGGTAGCCTCCGACATAAACGAGATCGATGTTGTCGCGCTTCAGCCGCGAGACGATCGCGTTGAAGTCCTTGTCGCCCTTGTTGTAGGACTCGTACATCTTCTCGGTGACGCCAGCCTTGTTGAGCGCCTTCTTGGTCTCGTCCGCAAGACCCTTGCCGTAGGTGGTCTTGTCGTTGAGGATGGCGATATTCTTGCCCTTGTAGTTCTTCGCGATGTACTGGGCGGCGACCAGGCCCTGCTGGTCGTCGCGGCCGCAGACACGCGCTACGTTCCACAATCCGCTATCGGTGAACTTCGGATTGGTGGAGGCGGGAGTAATCTGGAGCACGTTGCCGTCAGCATAGGCTTCCGACGCGGGGATCGACGACGACGAGCAATAATGCCCGGCCACGAACGGGATTTTCGCGCCGGCGATCTTCTCGGCGATCGAGCGCGCCTGCTTCGGATCGCAGGCGTCGTCTTCGACGGACAGCGCGAGCTTCTTGCCATTGAGGCCGCCGGCGGCGTTGATGTCGGCGACGGCCATCTCGGCGCCGTTCTTCATCTGGCGGCCGAAGGCGGACTCGCCGCCGGTCATCGGACCTGCGACTGCGACGGTGACATCCTGCGCGAATGTCGCGCTCGACAGCGCGATCGATGCGCCGAATGCCAGACCGATGAGCTTCAGTGATTTCATGAGATACCTCGAGGGTGGTCGCCTGTGGAAGTTACCGGGCATGCCCGGTTCAAACCGGCGCCATTCTTGAATGAATTTGAGGAGAAGTCACCGGCAAAATACGGGCATTGGCAGAGATATCTCGCCTCATTCGGCCGCACGGGTTCGCTTTCGGGCGCCTCAACCGTGCCGGCCGCCTTCCAGGTAGGCGGCGCGAATCTCGGGGCGCTGCAACAACTCGGCACCGGTCCCGGCCAACGTGATCAGGCCATTGACCATGACATAACCACGATGGGCGAGTTTGAGCGCATGGTTGGCGTTCTGCTCGACGATCAGCACGGTCAGGCCGTCCTGCCGGTTCAGAGTGCGGATCGCATCGAAAATCTGGCGCGCGATCAGCGGCGCCAGACCGAGCGAGGGTTCGTCGAGCAGGAGCAGCCGAGGACGGCTCATCAAGGCGCGGCCGATGGCCAGCATCTGCTGCTCGCCGCCGGACAGGGTTCCGCCGCGCTGGGCGTAGCGTTCCTTCAGCCGCGGAAACAGCGCGAACACGCGTTCTAGCGTCGCCTCGCGTTCGGCGTCGGTGCATTCGGTGGCGTCCGCGCCCATCTGGAGATTTTCCGCCACGCTCATGCGCGGGAAGATGCGGCGGCCCTCCGGCGATTGCGCGATGCGCAAATGCGCGATCTCGTGGGTGGGCACTTCGGTGATGTCGCGGCCTTCGTACAGGATCTGGCCGGCGCGGGCGCGCGGCTTGCCGAAGATCGTCATCATCAGCGTCGACTTGCCGGCACCGTTGGCACCGATCAGCGCCACGATCTCGCCGGCAGTGATCTCGAGGTCGACGCCTTTCAGCGCTTCGATCTTGCCGTAGGCGGCGCGAAGGCCGCGGATCGCGAGCAGGGCAGTGGGCGACGTCACGACCCGCTCTCCATCACGGCCGCCGCCTCTTCCTCATCTGTGCCGAGATAGGCGGCGATCACCTTTGGATCGTCGCGAACCTCGCGCGGGGAGCCTTCAGAGATCTTCACCCCGTGGTCCATCACCACGATATGGTCGGAGATCTCCATCACGACAGACATGTCGTGCTCGATCAGCAGGATCGAGGTGCCGAGCTCGTTGCGGATCGACAGCAGCAACTCGCTCAGGGCGGCACTCTCGCGCGCATTGAGGCCGGCGGCGGGCTCGTCCAGGCACAAGAGCGCGGGCTCGGTGCACATCGCGCGTGCGATCTCGAGCCGTCGCTGGTCGCCATAGGCAAAATTACCGGCGGCATCGTCGGCGCGATCGAGCAAATTGACCCGCTTGAGCCAGTCGGTGGCGAGATCGATCGCGCGCTTCTCGGCGTCGCGGTAGACGGGCGCGCCAACGAGCCCGAGCAAGGTAAAGCCGGAGGCGCGCATCAGCGCGTTGTGCTGCGCCACCATCAGGTTTTCCAGCGCGGTCATGCCGGGAAACAGGCGGATGTTCTGGAAGGTGCGGGCGACCTTGGCCTGCTTGGCGATGCGGAAATCGTTCAGCCGCTCCAGCGCGATCACCTTGCCATCGTCATGGCTGAGGCGGATGGCGCCGCCGCTCGGCTTGTAGAATCCGGTGATGCAGTTGAACACCGTCGTCTTACCGGCGCCGTTGGGTCCGATCAGCGCGGTGATCTTCTTCCGCTCGGCAGCAAACGACAGGTCCTGCACCGCGACGATGCCGCCGAAGCGCATGGTGAGCCGGTCGACCTCGAGAATCTGGTCGCGGCTCATCCGTGCCCCTCCTTGACGAGTTCGGATGAGATCGCGTGTGCCTTGGTCAGATACACGGTCGGCGCGCGATGGCCGATCAGGCCGCGCGGCCGCCAGATCATGATCAGCACCATGGCCATGCCGAACACCAGCATGCGATAGCTCTCGAGGCTCCGGAATAGCTCGAAACCGCCGATCATGGCGAGCGCTGCGAGCGCGACACCAAGCTGCGAGCCCATGCCGCCGAGTACGACGATGGCGAGTACCAGTGCCGATTCCTGGAAGGTGAAGGATTCCGGGCTGATGAAGCCCTGGCGTGTCGCGAAGAACGCGCCGGCAAAGCCGCCGAACATCGCACCGGTCGCGAATGCCGTGAGCTTGGTCGTCGTGGTGTTGATGCCGAGCGCGCGGCAGGCGACCTCGTCCTCGCGCAGGGCTTCCCAGGCGCGGCCGATCGGCAGGCGGCGCAACCGGATCGTCACCCAGTTGGTGAGCAGCGCGAGCGCCAGGATCAGGTAGAACAGGAAGACGATGCGGTGGGTCGGCGAATATTCGATACCGAGCCTGGCGGCGAGCCCGTTGTCGCTGTTGTCGAGCGGGATGCCGAAGAAGGAGGGGCGGGGAATGCTGGAGACGCCGTTGGGACCGCCGGTCAGATCCTGCCAATTGATGATGACGAGGCGGATGATCTCGCCGAAGGCGAGCGTCACGATGGCGAGGTAATCGCCGCGCAGGCGCAGCACGGGAAAGCCGAGCAGCACGCCCCAGAATGCGGCGAGGACGCCCGCTAGCGGCAGGCAGATCCAGAACGACCAACCGAAATTGGTCGCGAGCAGCGCGTAAGAATAGGCGCCGACTGCATAGAAGGCGACGTAGCCGAGATCGAGCAGGCCGGCGAGGCCAACCACGACGTTCAGCCCCCAGCCCAGCATCACATAGGTGAGCACGAGGATGGCGAGATCGAGGATGTAGCGCTGGTCATAGAAGATCACGGGCACCAGCAGCGTGAAGATCAGGAGCGCCGGTGCGAGGTAGCGGCCGAGGAACGACATTCCGCTCTGCACCGCCGGCGGCACCAGCTTCTCGGCGCCGGTCGGACCGATCCATTGCTTGAGCAGCTCGAGCACGATCGAGCCGCCGAATACCGCGGCGACGAGGGAGGCGACCTCGCCGAAGCGCGTCCAATAGGTGAGCTGGCCGTCTGAACCGGCTTCGGTGCGGACGCCGACCATCAGCGAGAACAGCACCAGCGCGATCAGCGCGTTGAAGCCGGCGGTCTTCAGGAGAGCGGGGATGCCCGATGCAGCTTTGGCCGTATTGATCGAGGGTGTGTTCACGCGCGACCGTCAGACTTTTTCGACTTCGGGACGGCCGAGCAGGCCGGTCGGCATGAAGATCAGCACGACGATCAGGATCGAGAACGCGGCGACGTCCTTGTATTCGACCGAGAAATAGGCCGACCAGAACGTCTCGATCAGACCGATGGCGAGCCCCCCGAGCATGGCGCCGGGCAGCGAGCCGATGCCGCCGAGTACGGCCGCAGTGAACGCCTTGATGCCGGCGACGAAGCCCATGAAGAAATCGACCAGGCCGTAATAGAGCAGGTACATCAGGCCGGCCACTGCGGCGAGCGCAGCGCCGATCACGAAGGTCATGGAGATGGTGCGGTCGACGTTGACGCCGAGCAGCGCCGCCATGGTCTGGTCCTGCTCGCAGGCGCGCATGTCGCGCCCGAGCCGGGTGCGCGACACCAGCCAGGTGAAGATCGCCAGCAACACGATGGTGGTGATGACCACCACGATCTGGATGTTGGAGAGCTGGATGACGAAGCCATCGGCGCTCTCGTGCAGCGTATAGCCGCCGGTGATCACTGGCGGCACTGGCTTCACCCGCGCGCCTTGCGCCACCTGCGAATAGTTGGTCAGCACGAACGACATGCCGATCGCCGACAGCATCGGAGCGAGGCGGAAGGAGTGCCGCAGCGGACGGTAGGCAATGCGCTCGATGGTCCAGCCATACAGCGCTGTGACCGCCATCGAGACCAGGATCACGATCAAAAGGATCACCGGGACCGCAGTCAGGCCGGTCGAGACCAGGAGAAGGAAGGTGATCAGGGCGATGAAGCCGCCGATCATGAAGACATCGCCATGGGCGAAGTTGATCATGCCGACGATGCCGTAGACCATCGTGTAGCCGATCGCGATCAGCCCGTAGATCGAGCCGAGCACGAGGCCGTTGATGAACTGCTGGGCGAAATAATCCATAGGCTGCCGTACCCAAATCTGACGCGGCTCAAAGGGAACTCTTCGAGAGAGAGTGCTGGTTTCTTCTCGGGCTCCGGCAGCCCTTAAGCATTCTCGTTTTGTAACAGGAGGGAACTGGCGGCTGCAACCCGGCCCCGCCGCCGCATCAAGGCTTTTACAGAGATCATTTGCCGCTCCGGTTCCCCCGGGCAATGGGCGGAACCGGTTCCGCCGGCGCCCAATTGGATGCCCGTCGGGAGGCAGTTAAGGTAAACAAAGGGTTTAAATTGCCGCCACAGTCTGATGCGAGTTAGCTCCCGGCAAGGCCTTCCACCGAAGGCGCGGGCCAAGCGAAGCGGGAAGCGGCATGTTCGGAAACTGGCGTATCGGTTCGGTCAACGGCGCACTGCTGGCGGCCTATTTCATCCCGGCCTGGACCCTCGTTGCCTTCAACATCATGGTGGCGCCGGTGCACGGCCTCTATGAGCGGCCGAGCGTCGCAGTCGCTCTTTTCCTCAGCGACCATCTCCAGATGGCGGGCATGGACACGGTGCGCGCCGCCTGGCTGCTGGCCCTGGGGCGACTGACCGTGGTGGCGTTCTTTGCGATCTACCTTGCGCTGCTCTGCATCCCCCGCATCCGCAAGAACGGCGGCAGCGACGAAGCGCTCGGCATTGCGCTTGCGATCGGCAGCCTGATCTCGTTTGCGAGCATGATCATGGCTTCGAAGGTCGGCGAGATGGCCGCGCTGCGGCTGCACGCCACTGAGCTCCTGCTCCTGCTCGGTGCCGCCATCGTGGTGGTGATCGAACGGCCCGAGGCGGCGCCCAAGATCGTTCAGAAGACCGTCGAGGCGACCCCGCCGCTAGGTCTTGAGCAGGCCGAGCTCCTGCACAATCGCTGAGGCTTCCTTGACGGCGTGGTTCGCGGCCGGCACGCCGCAATAGATCGCTTGCTGCAGCAGAATTTCCTTGATGTCGTCGGGCGTGAAGCCGCCCTCGGCGAGCGCCGCGCGCACATGCAGGCGGAATTCGTCCCATTGGCCAAGCGCAACCATGGTGCCGATCACCAGCACCCGCCGCGTTCGCTCGTCGAAATGCGGCCGCGTCCAGATCTCGCCCCAGGCGTAGCGCGTGATCATGTCCTGGAAATCGGTGTTGAATGCATTGCGACCCGCGATCGACTTGTCGACCCAGGCATTGCCCAGCACTTTTCGGCGCACGTTCATGCCGGCATCGCGGCGTTTCTGGTCGTCCATGCTGTTCTCCTCCGGATCAGTCATTCCGGGCCGCCTCGGAGAGGCGAACCCGGAATCTCGAAGTGGGTGAAATGCGGATCGAGATTCCGGGCTCGATGCCTCGCATCGGCCCGGAATGACGATGGCGCGATCAGCGTTGCGTCAAAAAGCCCACGACCGCGTCGGTGAACGCGTGTGGCTGCTCGACATTGGAAATGTGGGCGGCGTCGATGATGGTCATGCTCGCGCCGGGAATGCTCGAGCGGATCAGTTCGCCCGCCGAAATCGGCGTCGCCATGTCGTGGCGGCCGGCGATCACCAGCGTCGGGCTCTTGATCTTCGGCAGCAGCGCGCGTTGATCGAGCGTCGACAGCGCCTCGCAGCAGGCGAGATAGCCTTCGACCGGCGAGGCCAGCAGCATCGCCTTCATCCTGGCGGTGATGTCGGGTGCGCGCTCGCGGAAATCCTGGGTGAGCCAGCCGGCAATAACGGCATCGGCGACGGCGGCGATGCCGCCCTTCTTCACGGCGTCGATGCGCTCCAGCCATTTGGTCGGCTCGGCATAGTAGCAGGAGGTGTTGGCGAGGATGAGCTTGCCGAAGCGCTCCGGCGCGTTCGCGCCCAGCCATTGCCCGACCATGCCGCCCATCGACAGGCCGCACCAGTGCACTTTCTCGATATTGAGGTCGTCGAGGATGGCCAGCACGTCGCGGCCGAAGCGCTCCATCGTATAGGGGCCGGGCGGAATGTTGGACTTGCCGTGGCCGCGGCGGTCGTAGCGAATGACGCGGAATATCTGCGTCAGCGCCTTCATCTGCGGCTCCCACATCTGCAGCGTGCAGCCGAGCGAGTTCGAGAGCATCAGCGTCGGCCCGCCGTCGCGGCCCTCGACGGAGACGTTGATCAGGCAACCGTCGGCATCGATCATGGGCATGCGGGCGTCTCCGTTTTATTTGCGCTCAGGACTGCTTTATTCGCGTTCGAGGCTGTCGAGCAGGCGGTCGATCAGGGCTTGGGAAGCGCCTTGATAGGCCATCGGCTCGAACAACGCCGCAATTTTTTCCAGCGAAAGATGCGCAGTGACCTGCGAATCGGCTGCGAGCACCTCGCGCAGATGCTTCTTCTCGGCGACCGCGCGCTTGCTCGCGGCCTCGATCAGATGATGCGCATCGCTCTTGCCGATCGTCTCGGCCAGCGCAAAGGTGACCGCTTCCGCCATGATCAGCCCGTGCGTCGCATCGAGATTGCTGCGCATGCGCGCCGCATCGACGTCCAGTCCTTCCGCGACGTCGACGATGGCGGCAAGCGCGCCGGAGGTGACCAGCATCAATTGCGGCAGCGTCGGCCATTCCGCGTGCCAGGGGCCAGCGCTGCGCTCATGGTCCTGCACCTGCGCAGCGAATATCGTCGCGGCGAGCTGCGGCGCCATGGTTGCGCAGCCGAGCGCGCTTGCGGCGGCCACCGGGTTGCGCTTGTGCGGCATGGTCGAGGAGCCGCCGCGGCCTTCGCCGGCAGGCTCGAACGCTTCGCCGACATCGGTCTGCATCATCAGTGAGACGTCGCGGGCGATCTTGCCGCAGCTGCCGGCGAGAATCGCGAAAGCTGATGCGGCTTCCGCGATGCGGTCGCGATGGGTGTGCCAGGGCGCTTCGGGCAGCGGCAGGTTCAGCTCCTGCGCCAGCCGTTCGGAAACCACGAGGCCCTTGTCGCCAAGTGCTGCAAGCGTGCCGGCCGCGCCGCCGAATTGCAGTGCGAGGCCCTCGCGGGAGAGCCGCCTCAAGCGGCAGCGGGCGCGGGCAAGGCTTGCTGCGTATTCGGCAGCCTTCAGCCCGAACGGCATCGGCAGGGCGTGCTGGAGCCAGGTTCGCGCCACCATTGCCGTGTTGCGGTGGGCTCGTGCCAGCGCGGCAAAGCCTTTAATGGCGCGGCCGAGATCGGCGTCCAGCGCAACGATGCCGGCGCGAAGCGTGAGCATGGTCGCGGTGTCGATGACGTCCTGGCTGGTCGCGCCCCAATGCACGTAGCGTGCGGCCTCTGCATCGGTCCTGGCGACATTGGCGGTCAACGTCTTGACCAGGGGGATCGCGAGATTGCCGGATCGCATGGCGGCCTCAGCCAGCGCGGCCATGTCAAAGGTATCGGCCTTGCAAGCGGCTTCGATCGGGCCCACCGCGGACGCGGGAATCACACTTGTGGCCGCCTCGGCTCGGGCCAGCGCTGCCTCGAAATCGAGCATGTTCTGGAGGGTCGACCGGTCGTCGCAGACCGCGCGCATGGCCACGCTCGACAGCATCGGCGCGAGCAGGGGGGAGAGGGATGTGCTCATGTTGTGCGACCTAACCACCATGGCCCGCCTGTGCCAATCCCAAGCCGCCGGCGCAAGCTTTTTGCAGTTGCGAATATGCATTGCACGTGACCGGGGGCCACCCTTTGCTTTTGCCGCCTCGCTGCGGTACTTGAGCTGCATTATAGTTGCGCGATCCGAGTTCGATATCCCGGGAGGCACCCAATGGCCATGACGATGAACGGCGAAGTCCAGCTTGCGGCGCCGCGCGAGGCCGTGTGGGCCAAGCTCAACGATGCCGAGGTGCTGAAGGCCTGCATTCCCGGCTGCGAGGAGCTGGAGAAGACCGACGATGGCGGCTTTCGTGCGACCGCGAAAATGAAGGTCGGCCCGGTGTCGGCGCGCTTCAAGGGCAAGGTCACGCTGTCCGATCTCGACCCGCCGAACGGCTACAAGATCTCCGGCGAAGGCGAGGGCGGGGTGGCCGGCTTCGCCAAGGGTGGTGCCGTGGTCAAGCTTGCGGAGAAGGACGGCGGCACGCTTTTGTCCTACGAGGTCGAGGCGCAGATCGGCGGCAAGTTGGCGCAGCTCGGTCAGCGCCTGATCAACGGCGCCGCCAAGAAACTGGCCGACGAATTTTTCGCGAACTTCGCCAAGGCGGTACAGGGCTGAAGGCCAATACCTCAAGCATGGCGCCTTTCGGCATATCGCGTTTTGTCATGGCGCCTTGCATTCCCGGTGATGTTGCCCCGGGGCATAATGGCCCATATGATGGGTTGGAATAATTATAAGAACCGCTTCGACGGGACCCGTCGGGGCGCTGATAGAGAGTGCTTATGGCAAAAATCTCCCTCATCGTGAACGGCAATCCTGTCACGGCCAATGTCGATCCCCGCACCCTGCTGGTGCAGTTCCTGCGCGAGAATCTGCGGCTCACCGGCACCCATGTTGGCTGCGACACCTCGCAGTGCGGCGCCTGCGTCGTGCATCTGGACGGCAAGGCCGTGAAGTCCTGCACCACGCTCGCGGTGATGGCCGATGGCCACGAGGTCAAGACGATCGAGGGGCTGGCCGCCGACGGCGCGCCGCTGCATCCGATGCAGGAGGCCTTCCGCGAACACCACGGCCTGCAGTGCGGCTTCTGCACGCCCGGCATGATCATGACCGCGATCGACATCGTCCATCGCAAGGGCAACGAGCTCGACGACCACACCATCCGCGAGGAGCTGGAAGGCAATCTCTGCCGCTGCACCGGCTACCAGAACATCGTCACCTCGATCTCCGCCGGCGCCAAGGCGATGGCGAAATCCGATCTCGCGTAAACCGCGCGCGCACTCTGCGATCAGGACATTCAGATGTACGATTTCAAATACCATCGCCCCGGGACCGTTCGGCAGGCCGCCAACCTCCTGGTGAAGAACGAAGACGCCAAGGTGATCGCCGGCGGCCACACGCTGATTCCCGTCATGAAGCAGCGCCTCGCCAGCCCGCCGCATCTGGTCGACCTCTCTCATATCGATGGGCTCAACACGATCGAGATGAAGGGCCGCGCGCTCGTGATCGGTGCCACCGCCCGGCATGCCGAGGTCGCAAGCTCCGCCATCGTCGGCGAGGCGATCCCGGCGCTCGCGAACCTTGCCGGCCAGATCGGCGATCCCGCCGTGCGCCACAAGGGCACGATCGGCGGCTCGCTCGCCAACAACGATCCGACCGCGGACTATCCGGCTGCGGTGTTGGCGCTCGGCGCCACCATCGTCACCAACAAGCGGCGCCTCAAGGCAGAAGAGTACTTCCAGGGCCTGTTCACGACGGCACTCGAGGCCGACGAGATCATCACCAAGGTAATGTTCCCGCTGCCGAAGAAGGCGGCCTATATTAAGTTCCGCAACCAGGCCTCGCGTTACGCGCTGGTCGGCGTGTTCGTGACGCGGCGTCCCTCCGATGTTCGGGTCGCGGTCACCGGCGCCGGCTCCGAAGGCGTGTTCCGTGTCACCGCGTTGGAGGAAGCCCTGAAGAAGCGCTTCGCCGCGAAGGCGCTTGACGGCATCGAGGTGCCGGCGGACGGCCTCAACAGCGACATCCATGGCAGCGCCGAATACCGCGCGCACCTCATCGGCGTGCTGACGCGGCGTGCCCTCGATGCCGCCAACGCCAAGGAGTGAGTGATCCTCACGCCTCGGCCCAAACTTGTCCCCGGTGAGGGCGTAGCGAGACTGGCTTTTTCATGACCTCAGCGGCCAACACGTCCGGTGCCTTGCCGGCATCGGTCGATTCGATGCTCGAACTCCTGACGTCGCGCGGCTATCTCGCCGAGCGATCGCTGGCCACGGTGACCTATCTGTCGCTGCGCATGGGCCGGCCGCTGTTTCTGGAAGGCGAGGCCGGCGTCGGCAAGACCGAGATCGCAAAAGTGCTGTCGGCGGCCCTTGGGCGGAAGCTGATCCGCCTGCAATGTTACGAAGGCCTCGACGTCTCTTCGGCAGTCTACGAGTGGAATAGCGCCGCGCAGATGATCGCGATCCGGATGGCGGAAGCCGCCGGCGACACCGATCGCGATCAATTGTCGTCCGACATTTTCGCCGATCGCTACATGATCAAGCGACCGCTGCTCCAGGCGCTCGAGCCCGACGTCGCCGGGCCGCCGGTGCTGCTGATCGACGAGCTCGACCGCGCCGACGAGGCGTTCGAAGCGTATCTGCTCGAAATCCTCAGCGACTTCCAGGTGACGATCCCCGAATTCGGCACCGTGAAGGCGCCGAGCCCGCCGATCGTCATTATCACCTCCAATCGCACCCGCGAGATCCACGACGCGCTGAAGCGGCGCTGTCTCTATCACTGGGTCGATTATCCCGACGCCGATCGCGAGCTCGCGATCGTCAAGTCGCGCGTGCCGGGCATCTCCGCAAAATTGTCGCAGCAGGTCGTGCGCTTCGTCCAGGCGCTGCGCAATCAGGATTTCTACAAGTCGCCGGGCGTCGCCGAGACCATCGATTGGGCCACCGCGCTGTCGGAGCTCGACGCCCGATCCCTGACCCCGCAAGTGGTCGGCGACACGCTGGGCGCGCTGCTCAAGTATCAGGACGACATCACGCGGATGCAGGGCGACACCTTGCAGAAGGTGCTGAAGGACGTGACGAGCGACTAGCCTCATTCCGGGGCGCGCGTGAGCGCGAACTCTGGTGCGCAATTGCGCACCTTAGAATCTCGCGCCACAATCTCTGGATTCCGGGTTCGTTGCTTCGCGACGCCCCGGAATGACGGAGCGAGGATGAACCATGGCCATCAACCACCTTGCGCCTGAGCAAACCGAGCAATTCGCCGACAACATTGTCGGCTTCGCCCGCGCGCTGCGTTCGGCCGGCATGCCGGTCGGGCCGGGTGCGGTCATCGATGCCATGAGCGCGCTTGAGGTGATCGACATCGGCAAACGCGTCGACGTCTTCACCACCCTGGAGGCGATCTTCGTCAAGCGCCACGAGCATGCGCTGATCTTCAAGCAGGCCTTCAACCTGTTCTTCCGCGCCTCGGAAGAGTGGAAGCACATGCTGGATTCGGTGCCGTTGCCGGAGCAAGCCAAGAAGAAGCCACAGGCCGGCTCGCGCCGTGTGCAGGAGGCGATGTCGCAACCGCGCATGACGGAGACGCCGCAGCACCAGGAGCAGGATTTGCGCCTGTCTGTCTCGGACAAGGAAATCCTTCAGAAAAAGGATTTTGCGCAGATGAGCGCGGCAGAGATCACCGAAGCGCTCCGCGCCGTCGAGCGGATGCGATTGCCGCAGGCCGAGCTTTTGACGCGCCGGCACCTGCCCGATCCCCGCGGCCTGCGCCTTGATCTCCGCCGCACGCTGCGCGCCTCGTTGCGCACCGGCGGCGACATCATCGACATCCATCGCCTCGGGCGGATCGAGAAACCGGCGCCGATCGTCGCGCTGCTCGACATCTCGGGTTCGATGAGCGAGTACACCCGCCTGTTCCTGCATTTCCTGCATGCCATAGGGGACGCGCGCAAACGTGTCTCGGTGTTCCTGTTCGGCACTCGCCTCACCAACGTGACCCGGGCGCTGCGCCAACGTGACCCCGACGAGGCGCTGGCGAGCTGCTCGGCCTCGGTCGAGGACTGGGCCGGCGGCACCCGGATCTCGGCTTCCCTGCACAATTTCAACAAATTGTGGGCGCGCCGCGTGCTGAGCCAGGGCGCCATCGTGCTGCTGATCTCCGACGGGCTGGAGCGGGAGGCCGATTCCAAGCTCGCCTTCGAGATGGACCGGCTGCACCGCTCCTGCCGGCGGCTGATCTGGCTCAACCCGCTGCTGCGGTTTGGCGGCTTCGAGGCCAAGGCCCAGGGCATCAAAATGATGCTGCCGCACGTTGACGAATTCCGCCCCGTACATAATTTGAGCTCGATCCAGGAGCTGATCACCACGCTCTCCCGGCCGCTGCCGCCGCATCACCGCAGCCTGATCCGCTCCGCAGCCTGAGAGGTAGCCATGCTCGATCGCGACGAGGATATTCTGAAGGCGGCGGAGGACTGGCAGAAGGCCGGCCGTGGCGTCGCGCTGGCCACCGTAGTGGAGACCTGGGGCTCGGCACCGCGTCCGGCGGGCTCGAGCCTCGTCATCAACGACGAGGGCACGTTCCTGGGGTCCGTCTCCGGCGGCTGCGTCGAGGGCGCCGTGGTCACCGAGGCCATGGATGTGATCCAGAGCGGCAAGCCCAGGATGCTGGAGTTTGGCGTTGCCGACGAGACTGCCTGGAATGTCGGGCTGTCCTGCGGCGGCACCATCCGCGTCTTCGTCGAGAAGGTCGGCTAGCCGTGAAGCTCGCAATCCTGCACGAACTCAATGCCGAGCGCGCCGCGCGCCGCCCGGTGATCCTGGTGACCGACACCGAGAGCGGCGAGCAGCGCCTGGTGAAGGCCGACGACTTCAGTAAGGATCCTTTGCGCGCCGAGCTCGACAAGCAGCTCCGCATGGGCAAAAGCGCCAGTGTCGAAGCCGGCGGCAAGAAGCTCTTCCTCAACGTCTACGCGCCGACCGCAAAGCTCGTCATCGTCGGCGCCGTTCATATCAGCCAGGCCCTGGCGCCGCTGGCGCGCTCGCTCGGCTACGACGTCACCGTAGTCGACCCGCGCACGGCCTTTGCGAGCCCGGAGCGCTTCCCCGACATTCCGCTGGTTGCGGAATGGCCCGACACGGCGCTGCCGTCGCTTAATGTCGATGCCTATACAGCTTTCGTCGCGGTAACGCACGATCCCAAGATCGACGACCCCGCGCTGCTGCACGCCTTCGAGCGCAACTGCTTCTATATCGGCGCGCTCGGCTCGCGGAAGACGCACGCCAAGCGCGGCGACCGGCTGCGGGCGCAGGGCGCCAAGGAGGCTGACATCGCGCGCATCCACGCGCCGATCGGGCTTGCGATCGGTGCGGTCTCGCCATCCGAGATCGCGGTGTCGATCATGGCCGAGATCACGGCGGTGCTTCGCCTGCCGCCCAAAGAAAAAGAAGAAGCTGCATGAAATTCGGCCCGGCGAGCCCCAGGGATGCGATCGGCGGGGTGACCGTCCACACCCTGCGTCAGGGACCGCTGGTGCTGAAGAAGGGCACGACGATCGGCCCAGCCGAGGTCGAGGCGCTGGAGCGCGCCGGCATCAAGGACGTCGTGGTGGTGCGGATGGAGGAGGGCGATGTCTCCGAGGACATCGCTGCCGCCAGCATCGCGCTTGCCGTTGGTGGCGATGGCATTCACGTCGAGCGTGCCTTCACCGGTCGCGCCAATCTGTTCGCCGCGCGCCCGGGCGTGCTGGTGATCGATCGCGCCGCGGTGGACCGCATCAACAATATCGACGAGGCCATTACCTTTGCCACGCTCTCCGCCTTCAAGCCGGTGGTCGAGGGCGAGATGGTTGGCACCGTCAAGATCATCCCGTTCGGCGTCGAAGGGAAGTTGCGTGATGCCGCGGTGAAGGCCGCGGGTCGCGACGTGCTGAAGATCGCGCCTTACGCGATCAAGCGTGTCGGCGTGGTCTCGACCCTGCTGCCCGGCCTGTCCTCCAAGGTGATCGACAAGACGTTGCGCGTCACCGCCGAGCGGCTGGCGCCGGCCGGGGCCGGCATCATCGCCGAGCGGCGGGTCCCGCATGAGGAGCAGGCGCTGTCGGTTGCGATCAAGGAATTGCTGGGTCTTGGCGCCGAGCTCGTCATCGTGTTCGGGGCATCCGCGATCGCTGATCGCCGCGACGTGATCCCTGCGGCGGTGACCGGAATCGGCGGCGAGATCGAGCATTTCGGCATGCCGGTCGATCCCGGCAATCTGCTGCTGATTGCCCGGGCCGGCACTGTGCCTGTGCTGGGTGCGCCCGGCTGTGCGCGCTCGCCGGTCGAGAACGGCTTTGACTGGGTGCTGATGCGGCTCCTGGCCGGCATCAAGGTGACGCGTTCCGAGCTGATGGGCATGGGCGTCGGCGGTCTCCTGATGGAGATCGTTACACGCCCGCAGCCGCGCGCAAAACCGGAGATCGAGGGCAACAACCAGGTCGCGGTCATCGTGCTCGCGGCGGGCCGCTCGACCCGGATGGGTGGGCCGAACAAGCTTCTAGCTGAGCTCGACGGCAAGAAGCTGGTGCGAATCGCGACCGAGCAGGCGCTGGCCTCCAAGGCGTCCGAGGTGATCGTCGTCACCGGCCATCAGACCGAGCTGATCGAGCAAGCCTTGCAAGGCCTGAAGGTGCGTTTCGTCAAAAATCCGGATTTTGCCGGCGGCATCGCAAGCTCGGTCAAGGCCGGGATCGCGGCCGTCCCCGAGACGTCCGACGGCGCTGTGGTCTGCCTCGGCGACATGCCGCTGATCGATGCCGGTCTGATCGATCGTCTCATCGACGCGTTCGCACCGGACCGCGGTAATCTCATCGTCGTGCCCGTCAGCGAGGGCCGCCGCGGCAATCCCGTGCTGTGGTCGCGCCGCTTCTTCAAGGAGTTGATGACGCTCGACGGCGATGTCGGCGCGCGCCATCTGATCGCCAAGCACACCGAGGCAGTCGCCGAAGTGCCGGTGGATGGCGAGAGCGCCTTTCTCGACATCGACACGCCGCAGGCGTTGGAAGCGGCACGGCGGGGATAGCTCTTGTAGGGTGGGTTAGCGAAGCGTAACCCACCACGCTTCACCGGTCGCGGAACGAAGTTGGTGGATTACGCTTCGCTAATCCACCCTACGAAGCGCCTCCCAGCCTGCCGATTTCAACGTCCCGTTCACCATCTGGAAACGACCGGCGCTTACAGTCCACTCCACCTGCCTTGGGGGGAGGGGTTTTTCCATGGCTTCGAACGTCGTCGCGCGCCGTTGCGCGATGTTTTTCTTTGTGCTGTCGGTCTGCGTCGCGGGCGCTCGCCATATCACGGATGCGCACGCCGCCGGTGCATTTGCGGTCGGCAAGTGTGGCGCCTATGGCCAGGCCTTTGATTACGGCGCCGAGCGCGAAGCGCGTGCCGCGGCGCAGAAGCAGTGCAAGGGCGATTGCACGACCGTGACGATGAAGCGCGCCTGCGCCGCGATGTCGGTCGATCTGTCCAATCCCTGCGGCGCCTATGGCTATGCCGTCAAGCCGAAGATCTCGGCCACGCTCAATGCCGCGACGCGCGAATGCTACAAATACGGCGGCAAGGAATGCGTGATCCGCGCATGGGCCTGCGACGCTAAGGGTTGATTCCTGTTGCGGTCATTCCGATGGTGCGTAGCATCGAATCCGGAATGACAGTCGGGGAGTTGCATGCAGTTCGATACCAAGATCGCCATCGTGATTCGCACCGATCTTCAAGTCTGGCAGAAGCTCAACGTCGCGGCCTTCCTCACCAGCGGCATCGCCGCAGCCTTTCCGGAATGCATTGGCGAGCCCTATGAGGACGCGTCGGGCACGAGATATCACGCTCTGATCGGCCAGCCCATCCTGATCTATGGCGCCGACGGTCCCGCATTGACGCGCGCGCTCGATCGGGCACTGACGCGTAGCGTCAAGCCGGCGGTCTACACCCAGGACATGTTCAAGACCACGCACGATGCTGCCAACCGCGAGGCGGTAAGGGCGGTGGCGCGCCCTGACCTCAACCTCGTCGGACTCGCGGTGCGCGCCGAGCGCAAGGTGATCGACAAGATCGTTGATGGGCTGAAGTTTCATAGTTGACGTGAACGCGCGCGGTCTTGCGCGCGCTTCCTTTTGCGATGCCTTATCCCGGCGGCATGCCCGCGAATTTCGGCAGGTCCGGGTCAAGACGATCCCAGTCATGTCCGCGCGCGGCGAAAGTGACCGCCTGCGGCTTGTAGCGGGCAGGCTCGTCGAGGCTAGCGGCGCGGATCGTAAAGACGTCGGGCTGTGTCGCGAAGGTCATGTACACAGGCACGCCGCACTGCGTGCAGAAACCGCGCGTCTTCACGTTGCCGCTGTTGGCGACCATGTCCCAATGCTTCGCCTCGCCGGTAAGCGTGACGCCGGCGCGTGCGAAGGTTACGTAGGAGCCGTGGCCGCTGCCGCTTTCGCGCTGGCAGTCCCGGCATTGGCAGTGATTGCTGAACAGGGGCTCACTAGCGATCGAATAGCGGATCGCGCCGCAGGCGCAGCCGCCGGTAAACGGATTGGTCATTGCGACAACTCCTTACTTATCTTCGCCGCTGATCTCGTCGAGCTGGCGGACGACCTTCTTCCAGCCGCCGCTCATGCCCGTGTAGGCGGATTCGTTCCTGGGTATGACGAAGCCCGCATGAACCAGACGGATCCGCGTGCCGGCCTCCACCGGGGTGAGGGACCACGTCACGATAGTGTCGAGCGGCGCGCCGTAGCCGGTGTTGCGCTCATCGCCGCCCTTCCACGCGTAGACGAGGCGCCGGTTCGGCATGACTTCGAGGACGCGGCAATGGATGACGCCATCCCAGGCGCCGCCCGGCGTAGTCTGATAGGTGAAGGTGTTGCCTTCGACAGGCTCGAAACCGCTCGGCGGCATCAGCCAGCGCGCGATCAGCTGGGCGCTGGTCAGCGCCTTCCAGATCGTCTCCGGCGCGTGAGGGAGCACCTCGTCGAGGACGATGTCTTTTGTCTCGGCTTTCAATTCAACAGCACTCACGGGTCGATCTCCTTCAAGAGGTCACGCAGGTTCTGGAAGCGCTCGCGCCAGAACACGCCGTAATGGTCCATCCAGGAGACCAGCGGTTCGAGGCCTTGCGGCGCGGCACGGTAATAGACGTTGCGGCCCTCGGCACGCTCGGCGACGAGGCCGGCCTGCTTGAGGGACTTCAAATGTTGCGAGATCGCGCCTTGCGTCACGCCGCTGCCGCGCGTGAGCTCGGCGACGCTGATCTCCTTGCTCTCGAAGACGCGCTCGAACACGGCGCGCCGGGTTGGATCGGCAAGGGCGCGCATCACTGTGGTGACGGGATTTGGGGCGGCTTCGATCATAGAAGTTAGATTAGTATACGCTAATGAATTAGTCAAGACTAATTTGTTGGCCACTAGGTCCGCAATGCTGTGCCTTGACTATGACTGACCAGTCAGTCATCTTGTGCGGATGATCAAGAAGCCCGCCAAAGCCACCACGCCCGCAACTCGCGCCAACGCGAAGGCCTCTGCACGTGCTGACAACGACCCGGCCCCCGCGTCGAGCCGTGCCACGCGTGCGGCGGAACGGCGTGCGGCGATCGTGGATGCCGCGATGGAGGAATTCATCGCGCGCGGCTTTGCCGCGACGCGGCTCGACGACATCGCGAAGCGCGCGGGTGTCGCCAAGGGCACCATCTACCTGCACTTCAGGGACAAGGAATCGATGTTCGAGGAGCTGGTGCGGACCGTGATCGTGCCTGTTGTGACGCGGTTGACGGCATTGCCGCCGCCGGCGGGCTCGGTGCGCGATCTCGTCGAGACGTTTGCCAGCAACTTCCTGAAGGAAGTCATCGGCACCAGGCGCGGCGATCTCGTGCGCCTGATCGTGGCCGAGGGACCGCGCTTTCCCTCCGTGGCCGATTTCTACTACCGCGAGGTCGTCTCACGCGGCATCGCCGCCATGCGCGCGCTGATCGAACTCGCCATCGCCCGCGGCGAGATACGCCAGAAGAACCTGGCGCATTACCCGCAGATCCTGGTCGCACCCGCGATGATCGCGGTGATCTGGCAGAGCCTGTTTGCGCGGCACGCGCCGCTCGACGCGCAGGACATGCTGCGCGTTCATCTCGATTTGATTTTTGGCGAACGGAGCACGACATGAGGTCGTCGCAGGTAATTTTCGGAGCTGCACTGATCATCGCGCTCGCAACCGGGCTTGCCGGGTGCCAGGAGAAACGTGAGCCCGGCTTCCAGGGCTGGGTCGAGGCCGACATGATCTTCGTCAGCCCGGACGAAGCGGGCCGCGTGACGAAGCTGAACATCCGCGAGGGCGACGAGGTCAAGGTCGGCGATCACCTCTATTCCGTCGACGACGATCTCCAGCTTGCCGATTTCAACCAGAACAAGGCGACGCTTGCCAACGCGCAGCAGACCTATGACCGCGCGGCTTCGCTGAGCAAGACCGGCTCGGGCACGCAGGCCAATCTCGACTCGGCCGTCTCCGCCTTGCGCGTCGCCGAGGCGCGGGTGGCGACCTCGGAGACGCGGATGGCGCGTCGCAAGGGCTTTGCGCCCGTTGCCGGTACCATCCAGCAGATCTATTTTCGCGAGGGCGAAATGGTGGCGGCGCAGCGGCCGGTGCTCTCGATCATGCCGCCCGGCAACATGAAGCTGCGCTTCTTCGTGCCGGAGACCGAGCTGCCGAAGCTTGCGATCGGCGATACCGTGCGGGTCGCGTGCGACAATTGCGCCGCCGATCTCACCGCAAAGATCTATTTCATCGCGACTTCGGCCGAATACACCCCGCCTGTCATCTACAGTCTCGAGGAGCGCAACAAGCTCGTCTATCTGATCCAGGCGCGGCCGTCGCGCCCCGATGCGCTGCGCGTCGGACAACCCATCGACGTCCATTTCAATCCAAAAACCCCCGTGGCGGACAAGCGATGAGCGGCGGCAATGGCATCGCGATCGACGTCAAGGGCCTGACCAAGTCGTTCGGTGGCCGCGAGGTCGTGCACGATTTGTCGATGCAGGTGAAGCGCGGTTCGATCTACGGCTTCCTCGGCCCGAACGGCTCGGGCAAGACGACGACCATCCGCATCCTCTGCGGCCTGCTCACGCCCGACAGCGGCGAGGGCACCTGCCTCGGCTACGACATCAGGCGCGATGCCGAAAAGATCAAGCGCCAGGTCGGTTACATGACCCAGCGCTTCAGCCTCTATCAGGATCTCTCTGTCCGCGAAAACCTCGAATTCGTCGCGCGCCTATACGGCCTTCGCGATGCACGCGGCGCCGCGCGCGACATGATCAAGCGGATCGGGCTCTCGGGGCGCGAGGAACAGCTCGCCGGCGAACTCTCCGGCGGCTGGAAGCAGCGGTTGGCGCTAGGTGCCTGCACATTGCCGAGTCCGAAACTGCTGCTCTTGGACGAACCGACCGCCGGCGTCGACCCGAAGGCGCGGCGCGATTTCTGGAACGAGATTCATGCACTCGCGGCCGACGGTCTCACAGTGCTGGTCTCGACCCACTACATGGACGAGGCCGAGCGCTGTCACGAGATCGCCTACATCGCCTATGGCCATCTGCTCGTGCATGGCACCGTGGAGGAGGTGATCGCGAAATCCGCGCTGACGACTTACACCGTGACGGGCGAGGACCTCAACGAGCTCACGGCTGCGCTCACTGGCAAGGCCGGAATCGACATGGTGGCGCCGTTCGGCACGTCGCTGCACGTCTCCGGCCGCGACGTCGCCGCCCTGGAAGCCAGCATCGCGCCATGGCGCGAGAAAAGCGGGCTGCGCTGGCACAAATCATCGCCGTCACTGGAAGACGTGTTCATCGAATTGATGAGCCGTTCCAAGGACAATTTCCAATGAGCGCCGTCGATCGTCCGGCTCCCGCACGCGAAATCCGCGAGCGCTTCGGCTTCCTGCGGCGCTCCTATGCGATGCTGATCAAGGAGTTCATCCAGCTCGGGCGCGACCGCGTGTCGTTTGCGATGATCGTGATGCTGCCGGTGATGCAGCTGCTCTTGTTCGGCTATGCCATCAACACCACGCCGCATAATCTGCCGAGCGCGGTGCTGCTCCAGGAGGATTCCGATCTCGCCCGCTCGATCCTGAAGGCGCTGGAGAATACGGCCTATTTCCGCTTCATCTACGAGGTGCACGACGTCGACGATTTCGACAATTTGCTGAAGTCCGGCAAGGTGCTGTTCGGCGTCGAGATCCCGCGCGGCTTCGAGCGGGCGGTACGGCGCGGCGACAGACCTGCGCTGCTGGTTGCGGCCGACGCGACCGATCCGGTCGCAGCGAGCGCGGCGATCGGCTCGCTTGGCATGGTCGTGCAGACCGCACTCAAACACGATCTCTACATCGGAAATCCCCCGGAGATGCCATTCGAGATCCGCGCCCACGCCCGCTACAACCCCGCCGCCGCGTCGAGCCTCAACATCGTGCCGGGCCTCGTCGGCACTATCCTCACCATGACCATGCTGATCTTCACCGCGCTCTCGGTCACGCGCGAGGTCGAGCGCGGCACGATGGAGAGCCTGCTGTCGATGCCGATCAGGCCGGTCGAGGTGATGTTCGGCAAGATCATCCCTTACGTGCTGGTGGGCTTCGTGCAGGCGTTCCTCATCATCGGCATCGGGGTCGGCCTGTTCGGCGTGCCGGTGCTCGGCAATCTGTTCCTGCTGGCGCTGCTCTCGACGCTGTTCATCACGACCAATCTGGCGATCGGGTACACCATCTCGACGCTGGTGCAGAATCAGCTCCAGGCGATGCAGATGTCGATGATGTTCTTCCTGCCGAGCATCTTGCTGTCCGGCTTCATGTTCCCGTTTGCCGGGATGCCGGCCTGGGCGCAATATGTCGGCGAATGCCTGCCGCTGACGCACTATCTCCGCATCGTCCGCGCCATCATGCTGAAGGGCGCGAGCATGCAAAATTTGCATTTCGACGCGCTGGCGCTGGCAGTCCTGATGCTGCTCGCCATGACCATCGCCGTGACGCGCTTCCGCCGCACGCTGGATTGAGGCAAGATGCCGCTGGAATCAAGGGGGCAGGATGGTCAGTTTTGCGAGCAGGAAGGCCCGGCAGCATGCCGTCATGTCCGAGGACTTCGAGCGCGAGCTGACGCGCGAAGTGCTGCGTACCGAGCTCGTACGGGTGAGGGCGCTGATCACGACGGGCTGCGTCATCGTCGTGTTCCTCACCGCGATCTATCTCGTCGATTCCTCCGTGGTGCAGCGGGTCTGGCGGGGCACGGAGGGGCTTGCCGAGGTTTATGGTCTCTTGACCGGCTTCATCCTGTTCGAGGTCTGGGTCCATAGCCAGATCAGGCGAAACCTCAAGCTCGACCGCGATCTGCCGGTGATCCGGCGCTATATCGGTGCGCTGATCGAGACCTCGCTGCCGACCGTCATCCTGATCCTGCAGATCCGCAGCATGGGTGCGAGCCAGGCGCTCGGCTTCGTCGTGCCGCTGATCTATTTCATTTTCGTCATCCTCTCGACCCTGCGGCTCGACTTCTGGCTGTCCACCTTCACCGGCTTCGTTGCTGCGGGTGAGCTGCTCACCGTGGCGCTGATCTTCGACCCCGTCAGCGGGAGCGGCGAGCCGCAGATCTATTTCCACGCGGTGCGAAGCACCATCATCCTGATCTGTGGCGTGCTTGCAGGCGCGGTCGGTGCGCAGCTCCGGCGCCAGTTCGCCGCGAGCATTGCGGCAGCGACCGCGCGCGACCGGGTGACCAACCTGTTCGGCCAGCACGTTTCCCCTCAGGTGGTGGAGCGGCTGATGGCGGCGGGGACGAGCGCCGCCGGCGACCTCCGCCGCGTCGCCGTGATGTTCGTCGATTTCCGAGGCTTCACCACGGGCGCGCAGTCGCGCACCCCGCAGGAGGTGGTCGATAGGCTCGACGGTGCCTTCGCCGTTCTCGTCGACATTCTCGACCGCGAGGGCGGCATCGTGAACAAGTTTCTGGGCGACGGCTTTCTTGCCCTGTTCGGCGCCCCGCTCGAGACCTCCGACGCCGCGCACCGCGCGGTCGCCGCGGGCCGCGAGATGCTGACCGCGATGGAGCGCATCAACGCGCAGACGAGCTGGCCGCTCAGAATCGGAATCGGCATCCATTTCGGCGAGGTCGTCGCCGGCAATATTGGCTCACCCCGGCGCAAGGAATACACCGTCATCGGAGACACCGTGAACTTCGCCTCCCGGCTGGAGGCGCTGAACAAGGAGTTCGGCTCGCAGCTCCTGATCTCCGCGGCCGTCCGCGAGGCGCTGGGCGAGGACGGCAGCGATGCCGTCGCGCTCGGCGAGGTCGAGGTACGCGGCTATCAGCAGAAGGTGGCGGTGTTTCAATTGGGATAGCGCGCCTTCAAATGCGGGTCGCGCTTCGTTGAAGTGGGTCGCGCTTCGCTGAAGGCGCGTGATGAACTATCACTGCTAGCCTGGTCTTGCATTGTAGAAGCCGCTTCTCGGCTTCACGCACGTCATCGCGATTGCTCCGATTGCACCGAATATTGGGGCATGACGAGCGATGTCGTCGGCTTGTAGACTGCCGGCGATGCGGCCGGTTGCGGCCGCGACTTGCATGAGGAAGCGAAAGATGCAGCGCCGCTACATCACCGTCGACGTGTTCACCGACCGTGCCTTCGGCGGCAACCAGCTCGCCGTGGTGCTCGATGCCGGCGGGTTGTCGACCGCGCAAATGCAGTCGGTCGCGACCGAGTTCAACTATTCCGAGACGACCTTCGTGCTGCCGCCGCGCGACAACGCGAATGATGCCGAGGTGCGCATCTTCACGCCTGTCAGGGAGCTTCCTTTCGCTGGCCATCCCAATGTCGGTACCGCCTTCGTGCTGGCGACGATCGCGAAGGAGCCGAAGCCGCGCCTGCGGTTCGAGGAGAAGGCGGGGCTGGTGCCGGTCGATATCTCGCGAGAGCAGGGCCGCGTGATCAGCACCGAGCTCACCGCACCGCAGCCTTTGGCGCGCCTGTCGCAATTGTCTGCCGCTGATGCCGCAAGCTGCATCTCGCTCAGTGCAGACGACATCAAGGTCGACCGTCACGCGCCGCAGGTCGTCAGTGTTGGAACGCCGTTTCTGGTGATTGAGCTGCACTCGCGCGATGCGCTCGAGCGGGCCAGGCCCGACGCGGCGGCCTTCGGCAAGGTGTTTCCGTGCGACGGCGCGTTCGCGGCGTGGTTCTATACGCGCGATGTGCCCGCAGCGGAGGCGCCGTGCGAGCGGCAGGCGCGCATGTTCATGCGCGGCGCCAGCGGCCTCGCCGAAGATCCCGCCACCGGCAGCGCCACGGTTGCCGCAGCCGCGCTGTTCGCCGAGCTCGATGCCACGCGCGACGGCGAGTTGAAGCTCACGGTTGGGCAGGGTTTTGACATGGGCCGGCCGAGCATCCTGCAGACGCGCGTGCGCAAGCAGGACGGCAAGATCGTCTCCGCTCATGTCGGCGGGCGTTGCGTGCAGATGATGGAAGGGACGTTTAGGCTGGCGGGAGAGGGATAGGCTTTCGCCATTCGCCGTTTTAGTTGTGCACTACGCACCGAAGTTAGAACCGTCATCCTGAGGCGCGAGCTCTTGCGAGCCTCGAAGGATGAACGGCCGAGGTGCGATCTCCGCGGCACGCCGTCGTCCTTCGAGGGCCGCTGAAGAAGCGGCCACCTCAGGATGACGGCTACGGATAGAGTCGTCGTCCTTCTGCTCAAGCGGACGGTACACGAACGACCGCTACACCTGCCGCCCCGCCAAATTCTTCACCGCCACGCCATCCCGATCCTCGATGATCTCCGCAATCATCTGGCGGTGGCAATGGGTGTGGTCACGCTCGTAGCAGAGCAGGCAGACGGGACCGGCTTTCTTCACCAGTGCCGAGAGCTCGTCCATCTGCTCGCGGGCCTCCGGCGTCTTCAGGTGCTTTGAGAAAATCTTCTCCAGCACATCGTATTGCCCGCTGCGGGCGGCGAGGCGGCCTTCCTTGGGCGTTCCGAGCGCCGCGAGGTGGACATAGGCGATGCCGCGTTCATCGAGGCCCGCGGACAACTGCTTCTTGGAAAAGCCGGGTCGGCGCGATGACGTCACCGCGCGCACGTCGACGACGAGCTTGACGCCGGATTGCTCCAGCTCGTCGAGTACGGCCTTTGGCGGCGTCTGCTCATAGCCGATGGTGAAGAGCTTTTTGGCCTTTGCCATGAGACACCTTTAGCGAAACACCTCAACTCACTCGTGCGATCAGTTCCATCGCGCCGGCCGGCGCGCGCACCTTGCCCTCGTGGATGACATAGGCGAACACGTTGCGCGGCTCCTTCTTTGGCTTGGCCTTGTCGACCTTCGGCAGGTCGTCGGGTTCACTTCCCTCGGCCCAGTCCTGAAAGCGCTTGGCCCAGGCATCGAGCTGTTTCGGTGGATAGCACGTCTTGATCTCGTCGTTGCCCTTTTGAAGCCGGGCATAGACGAAATCGCCGGCGACGTCGGCGATCGCTGGATATTTGCCGTGCTCGGCGAACACGACGGGCGTCTCGAATTCGCGGATCAGCGTGACGAAGTCCGGCGTGCAGAAACTGTCGTGACGGACCTCGACGACATGGCGCAGCGCGCGTCCCTCGAGCTTGCGCGGCAACAGCTCGAGGAATTTGCCGAAATCGGCGCCGTCGAATTTTTTGGTCGGCGCGAACTGCCACAGCACCGGCCCAAGATGATCGCCGAGTTCCAGCACGCCGGAATCATAGAAACGCTTGATGGAATCCCCGGCCTCGGCCAGCACGCGCCGGTTGGTGGCGAAGCGCGGCCCCTTGACCGAGAACACGAAACCATCAGGCACCTCGCTCGCCCATTTGCGAAAGCTCTCCGGTTTCTGCGAGCCGTAATAGGTGCCGTTGATCTCGATCGAGGTCAGCTTCGAGGCGGCGTAGGACAGCTCCTTGGCTTGCGTGAGCTTCTCCGGATAGAACACGCCGCGCCAAGGCTCGAAGGTCCAGCCGCCGATGCCGATGAAGATGTTGCCGGATTTTTTGGACGCGGTTTTTGCTTTGGCCACGGGAGGATCTCGGATGACGGGAGGAGGGCCTCCATCCTAATCAAACCAGTTGTGATTGGCCAGTTGCGACGTCCCGTCTAAGCTCGCGACGGGATCTGCGAAAAAATGGAGAACAAGATGCGGATGCTGATGGTGGGAGCGGCGCTCGTCATGATGACATCTGCTGCCATGATATCTTCAGTCATGGCCGACGATGACGATGCCAAGGGTGCGCAGAAGCTCGCCATGCAGGGCCGCGACGATTATTGGCATTGCCTGGCGCGGGAATATTCGCGCGACGGCAATCAGGGCCTGTCGGAACAGGACTTTGGCCGCTCCGTCGCCGGAGCCTGTCCGTCGGAGCGGCAATATTACCGGGTGGCACTGCTCGATTATCTCACCACGCAATATCCGGCTATCGAAGCCGGCGCCCATCTCGCGACCGCGAACAGGGCGGTGGAGGCGGCCCAGAAGGACATCGTGACGGCCTTCGTCAAGCACAAGCCGCCGCAGAAATAGCCCATTGAACCGGTGCGTCCGGCAAGCCCTTCCGGCAGCGCGCTCATCCATGGTATCACTGGGCGCATCTGGAACAGGGATGGGTTTCCATGTCGTCTGAGTCGGTGGGGGGCATTTTGGGCGTGATCGTCGCGGCGATCGTGCTTGCGGTCGCCGTCGTCTTTGGGCCGATCGGCCAGTACGGCAAGCCGCCCAAACCTGCGAAGGCCGAGCCGGCCGGGGCTGCGGCGCCGGCGGCCCCTGCCGCGCCCGTGCCGCGAGGGCCGGTGATCAAGGAAGTCCCGAACCAGTAAGGGTGTGAAAAAGGCCTCTTTCGCCCCTTGTAAAGCGGCGTTGCCGTTCCCATTTAGCTTCTAACGGCGACGTTGAGCGAAAAACTCCGGCGCTGGAACGACCTTGGAATAGCACAGGCTGCGCCGGATGTACGCGCGGCCCGCCGTTCCGGGGTCGTTGGCATTTTTGGGCCCCTTTTGGGCCGCTCCCCCAGAGAACCCCCGGCTTGCTAGCGCAAGTTCTTGGCAGCACAGGACGCGGCGGATATACGCTGCCGTCATGAATGAAGCGATCAGACCGGGCTCCGACATCCCACAGGCGGCCTCACCGGCGCCGGAATTGTCGGTCGTCGTCCCGACCTTCAACGAACGCGACAATGTCACGGTGCTGTACCGGCGGCTGGAGGCAGTGCTGGCCGGCATCGCCTGGGAGGTCGTGTTCGTCGACGATAATTCGCCTGACGGCACCTGGGACGTCGTGCGCGCGCTGGCCCAGCGCGACAGCCGCGTGCGCTGTGTCCGCCGCATTGGCCGCCGCGGCCTGTCGGGGGCCTGCATCGAGGGCATCCTGGCCTCCAGCGCGCCCTATGCGGCCGTGATCGACGCCGACCTTCAGCACGACGAGACGCAGCTGCCGAAGATGCTGTCGCTGCTCGCGAGCGGGCAGGCCGAGCTCGTGGTCGGCAGCCGCTACATCGAGGGCTACAAGAGCGAAGGCTTCAACAAGCAGCGCGCCGGCGCCAGTGCATTGGCGACCGAGGTCGCTAGGAAGATGCTGCGGGTCGAGATCGCCGATCCCATGAGCGGCTTCTTCATGGTTCGCCGCGACCGTTTCGAGCAGCTCGCGCCGAAACTTTCCGTGCATGGCTTCAAGATCCTGCTCGACCTCGTCGCGAGCGCGAACGGCAGCTTGCGCGCCATCGAAATTCCCTACACCTTCGGCGAGCGCCAGCACGGCGAAAGCAAGCTCGATTCCATGGTCGCGCTGGATTTTCTCGGCCTGGTGCTGGCGAAGTTCACCAATGATGCTGTCTCGTTACGCTTCCTGCTGTTCGCGATGGTCGGCGGGATCGGCCTCGTGGTGCATCTCACCACCCTGTTCATATCGCTCGAGCTGTTCAAGGAGCCGTTCGCGGAAGCGCAGGCCTCCGGCGCCATCGTCGCGATGACCAGCAATTTCGTCCTCAACAACTTCCTCACCTATCGCGACCAGCGGCTGAAGGGCTTTGCGCTGTTGCGCGGCCTGATCGCGTTCTACATCGTGTGCAGCGTCGGCCTGCTCGCCAATGTCGGGGTCGCCTTCTCGGTCTACGACCAGGAGCCGATCTGGTGGCTTGCGGGTGCGGCCGGGGCGCTGATGGGCGTGGTGTGGAACTACGCGATGTCCGGACTGTTCGTCTGGCGCAAGAAGTAACTCTCGATGGGCGGGGCTGACGCGCGGATCGTCCGCAATACGGTGCTGGTGATCCTTGCGCTGGTCGGCTTGCGGCTCGTCGCAGCCGCCTTCACGCCGATCACCTTCGACGAAGCCTATTACTGGATGTGGTCGCAGAACCTCGCCGGGGGATATTACGACCACCCGCCGATGGTTGCCTACGTCATCCGCGTCGGCACCATGATCGCGGGTAATACCGAACTCGGCGTGCGCCTGGTCTCGATCCTGCTCGCGCTCCCGATGAGCTACGCGGTCTATCGCTCCGCCGTGATCCTGATCGGCGGCACGCGGGTGGCGGCGACCAGCGCCATCCTGCTCAACGTGACGCTGCTGGCCTCGGTCGGCACGCTGATCGTCACGCCCGATGCACCGCTTCTGGTTGCCTCCAGCTTCGTGCTGTTCTTTCTCGCCAAGGTGCTGGAGAGCGGCCGCGGCGTCTGGTGGCTCGCGGTCGGCGCAGCCGTCGGCGCAGCGCTACTGTCGAAATACACCGCGATGTTCTTCGGGCTGGCGATCCTGATCTGGCTCGTGACCGTGCCGAAACTGCGGCACTGGTTTCTCTCGCCGTGGCCGTATCTCGGCGGCCTCGTTGCGCTCGCGCTGTTCTCGCCGGTGATTCTCTGGAATGCCGATCATCAATGGGTCTCGTTCGCAAAGCAGCTCGGGCGCGCCAGGATCGAGGATTTTCGTCCGGTCTTCATTGCCGAGCTGATCCCGACCCAGATCGCGTTCGCAACCCCGCTGGTGTTTATCCTCGGCGCGATGGGGCTGCACGCGCTGACCTGGCGCCGGGCCGGCGCGCTGGCCTCGCGCGTGCTGATCGAGACGATGTTCTGGACCATCGTCGTCTATTTCGTCTGGCATTCGCTGCATGCCCGCGTCGAGGCAAACTGGTTCGCGCCGGTCTATCCGCCTTTCGTCGTCGCCGCGGCCGCCGCCGCCAATCTCGTGCAGTGGAAGCCGCGCCAGCGTCGCCTGGTGGCTTTTTGCCTGCGCTGGGCCGCACCCACCGGGGTCGTGATGTTTGCCGCGCTGATCGTGCAGGCCAATACCGGCTGGCTGTCCGGCTATCGCCGCGATGCGACGGTGCGAAGCGTCGGCGTCGGCTGGCGCGAACTCGCTGCCGAAATTGAAGCGGTGCGCGCCCGCAATGGTGCCACCTGCGTGCTTGCGCCGGACTACGGCACGACCGGCTGGCTCGCCTTCTATCTGCCGCCCGGCAGCTGCGTGGTGCAGCAGAACCAGCGCATCCGCTGGGCCAACATGCCCGAGCCCGATCCAAAACTGCTTGCGGGCAAGCTGATCTATGTCGACGAGCTGCGCTCTGGCGGCCATCCCGCCGTCCACGACCTCTTTGCGAAGGTGACGCAGGTCGCGCAATTGCAGCGCAAGCGCGGCCCGCTCGTGATCGAGACCTACGGCATCGATCTGCTCGAAGGCGCCAAGGGCGACGTGCTGGACCGCTCGCCACCGCCGGAAGCGCGGTAGCTCTTCGTCGGGACGACGGCGAAGGTTCAGTCGATCATCTCGGCCTTGGTCGTGGTCTGGTTCGGCCTGTCTTGGTCGCGCCAGAACCAGACGGTCACGACGCCAGAGCGGCCGCGGACCTGCGTGAGCAGAGGGCCCGACAGAACGCCGTCGGGAGCGCCCTGGAAGTCGGCCGCATCCAGCAGCGTATCGCTGAGCGCGAGCTGCGCGCCGTTCTGGACGGCAACCTCCATCAACCGACTCGCGACGTTGACGGTGTCGCCCGTCGCCGTGATGTGCTGGTGGCTTTCGCCGAGGCGCGAGGCGACGATCGGGCCGAAATGCGCGCCGATCTTGAAGCCGAGCTGATCCCTGATCGCAGGCGGCAACGACGCGATCCAGCGTTCGACGCCGCGGTGCAGGTCGATCGCGCATTTCAGCGCGCGTGCGGCGTCGTCGGGCGTTGCGCCGGGCAGACCGAACAGGATCATGGCGCCGTCGCCGAGAAAGCCGCTGATCATGCCGCCGCAATCGACCGCGGTCTTCTCGATCAGCGCGTGAAACGCTTTCAGAATGTCCTGGAGTTCGCCCGGATCGATCCGCTCGCTGAGCGCCGTGAAGCCAGAGAGATCGATGAAGACCACGGCTGCGTCCTGCCGGACGGGTTTCGACAGGAAATTCGGATCGCGCGCCAGCCACTCCTGCACGGCCGGCGCCTGGAATTGCGCGAGCGACCGGCTCTTGGCCGCGAAATATTGCGTGCGGCGGCCTCCCGCCCACAATTGCACGCCGGCAAAGACCGCAACCGGCGGTACCGCTGCGGCGAGCGTGGTTGCGGCGTTCAGCCAGACGCCGTGGGTGAACGCGAACAGATTGAAGCCGGCCCAGGCGATCATCACCGCGGCCGCCGCGACGATGCCGAGCGCGCTGCGCCGCCAGGCGAGCAGGCCGACCAGCAGCATCGGCAACAGGATCGCGATCAGCGCGTCGGCGATGTGGACCTTGCGGTCGCGCACGATGCTGTCGCCGGCGACGAGGTGGGTGATCGCGGTGGAGACCACTTCGACGCCGGGCATCAGGGAATCGAATGGCGTCGGGTAGAAATCACCGCCGCCGGCGACCGAGGCGCCGATCACGACGATGCGGTTCTCGATCGCGGAGCGTTTGAGCGTGCCGTCGAAGACGCTCTGCGCGCTGACGGTGCGGATGGTCCGGCGCGGCCCGTAATAGGTAATCGGCAGCGCGAAGTCGCTATCGGTGGGCACCGCGCGGTCGCCGAGCATCAGATGGTCCGGCGCGATCGTCAACGACTTGTCGAGCGCCCGCGCCGCGACCCGCAACGGGAATGACAGCTCGACCTTGTCGCTGGTCCGGAACAGCATCGGCACCGAGAGCGGCGAACCCGATTGTCCGGTCGCAACGTTGACGACGCCGACCTCGGCATGATCGGCGAACGCCGGCAAGGGCAGCAGGAAGCGCTCGGCCTGCGGCAGGGCGGCGAGGGGGCCTTGGCCGCTAGTCTCCACGCTCTCGCTGGCGGACGGGAAGATCGCCGCGGCGGCAAGCACCATGGGACCCGTAGCCAGCGTATTTGCCAGTGTGGCGTCGCCGATCGCAGCGCTGCGGTCGACCAGGAGCAGGTCGATAGCGACGACCTTCGGCTTGAACTGCACGATGGTGTCGACGACGCGGGCGAGATCGGCGCGCGGCAGCGGATAGCTGCCGCCGCGCTTCACGACGGTGTCGTCGATCGCGACAATGGTGACGAGATCGGGCGGAACCTGCACGCCGCGGACCTGTGTCCGCCAATCCGTCAGCGTCGCCTCGAGGCGATCGAGAAAGCGCAGATGACCGTTGGCGTGGCCGGCATAGATGCTCGCGCCCCACAGCCCGGTCAGGACGAGTGCCACCAGGATCTGAACGCGTCGGCTACTCATGTGGTCGTGTTGCAATTTTTTCTATCGTCCAAATGCTGTTCGCCGAGCCCAGGTGACCCGAACTCATTGGCCTGGTCTTATTGACCTAGTCTTATTGACCTAGTCTTATTGGCCTAGTCTTATTGACCGAGCCTTGCCATCAGCGCGTCGACGCGCGGCTGGCCCCATGTCTTGACGGTCAACGGGCCTGTCGCTTCCACATCGACCCCTTGGCCGGGGCCTAAAACGACGCCGCGCCCACGGTTCCTGCGGCTCACGCCGACACGGCCGTCGGCGACGAAGACCGAGGTCTTGGCCTCTGCGACGTCGACCGCCCATTTCGTGCCGCGCACCGCGGCGATCGCTTGCGGCGTCAGCACCTTGAAGGGATTGCCGCCGGGCTTTTTGCGCACCTCGACCAACAGCGCTTTGCTGCTCAACTCCACGGAGTCTATATGTCCGTCGCGGTTTGCGTCCTTAAGTTCAAATCTGGCACCGCTTTCGGCAACGATCGTGATGCCGTTGTCGCAGCGCCAGGTCTGCGTACCGGCAGCGGATGGCGATGCTGTGCAGCCCGCATTGGCAGGCTGCGCGGCCGCGTACCCCATCGCCAAAGACGACCACAGCAGGACGAAAAACCCCGCGTGTGCGATCCCTCTCATGCCAGCCTCCGTTTGCGTGCCAGGCACAGTTCAAGGCGATGTTGATACGGTACCGTATCACACGCAGAGGCTGCTGAAAAGTGCCGGTTGACGTAGCTATTTTCTCGCTGCGGCCTTTTCCAGTGCGGTGCAATCAACTTTCAGTCAGGGCACCGGCTTCCCCTGCGCGGTGTGATGTGGCTGCTGACAACCGCGCTGCGGCTGCGGAGAAGAGGTGCTGTGCGCACCAGCCTCGCGCAACGTTTCCCCGCTATCTTCGGGGTATCGAAGACCACGAAAACGACTTGGTTGGATGGCCTTAGAGATGCGGCCGGAGACGGTCGCCGGCAACGCCAATCCCGCCGAGAATCATAGTTAACAGACGCCCTTAAGTCCGTAGTTCTGCGGGCTTTTTTCTCAAAATAGGACAACCCGAACGGGTTGCCCCACATCTGCCCAAACTTAATCCGCATTTAACTAAAAGTGGCCTTAATGACGCTCCGACCCTCTGCGAGATGCTGTTCCCGGATCGTGACCAGCGGCGCTTCGAAGGGGGACTGAGTGACACCGTTCTGGACGCAAGGCGAATGAGTACGAGTATCGCTGCGCAAGGCATCGCGGCACGAAGGTCCAAAGGATTCTCGAGCACTTCTTATCGGAAGCCTTTCCGGAAAATGACCATCCAAAACGTGCTTGGCGCCGCCGTGATCGGCTGCGTCGTACTTGGCGCCGGCTGGACCATCTACAGCAACATCTTTGCCGTCAGTGTCTATCCGTCCGTCGGCAGCCGCGGCTACGACGAGCCCGTGATCAAGCGCGCGCCCAGGGTCGCGCTGCGCGAGGCCGGTGAGGCCGTCAAGGAAGCCTTTGCGCTCTTGCCCGACCGCTTGCAGGTGGTAGCGCCGATCTCCCGCGAGATGTTCAACGATCGCTTTGCCGCGGCTGCGACCCAAGGCGTGACATCGAATGCGGCGAGCGCCGCACCCGCAACCAGGGTCGCCGAAGCCAAGGACGCGCCGAAGCCGAGCGTGATCGCAAGGGTCGCGGAGGTTCTGAAGCCAGGTCCCGCCAAGATCGCTGACGCTGCGAAGTCCAAGCGCGGCGCTGACGCGCCGGTGCAGCTTGCCTCGGCAGATCCGGCCGAGATCGTGCCGGCGCCTGAGGCGAAGCCAAAATCGATTGCCGATCGCGCCAAGGCTGCGGTGATGTCGATCACCGGACCGCGGCAGTCGATGGTGGACAAACTCTGGGGCAAGCGCGAGCCGTCCGGCGGGCTGCTCGCCTATGCCTCGGCCGACGCCAGTGTGACCGCGTCCATCGCGCCGAGGGAGCAGAACCCCATGCTCGGCGGTTCGGCACCCTATGAGCGCGACACGGCGGTCTACGACATCTCGGCCAAGACGGTTTACTTGCCCGACGGCACCAAGCTCGAGGCGCATTCCGGCCTCGGCTCCAACCTCGACGACCCCCGCTCCTCGCGCGTCCGCATGCGCGGCGTGACGCCGCCGCACATCTACACGCTGAAGCCGCGCGAGGCGCTGTTTCACGGTGTGCCCGCGCTGCGCCTGACCCCGATTGGCGGCGAGAGCGCGATCTACGGCCGCGACGGCCTGCTCGCGCACACCTTCATGCTCGGGCCGAATGGCGATTCAAACGGCTGCGTGTCATTTAAGGATTATTACGCGTTCCTCGACGCCTACCGTAACAAAGGCATCCGCAAGCTCGCGGTGCTGGCGCGGGTGGACTAGGCTCAGTCAATTCGAGATCACGCAAAAGGGCCGCTTGCAGCGGCCCTTTTCTGTTCCGCTTTGCGGGGTGCGTTTCAGCCCGGCCAGCACTGTCCGCCGCCGTCGATCCTCAGTACCTGGCCCGAGACGAAGGCGCCCATGGGACCGGCGAAGAACTCGACAACGCGCGCGACCTCGTCGACGGTTGCGATGCGGTCGAGCGTGTCGGTCTCGACCATTCGGTCGGGGTCCACCGCGCGCGTGCCGAGGAAGCGGCCGGTGCGGGTATCTCCGGGCGCGATGCAGTTGACGGCGATGTCGTAGGGACGGAGCTGGTCGGCCAGGCATCGCGTGTAATGGGTCACGCCGGCCTTCGACACCGCATAGATCGAGCCCTGGGTACGCCCCTTGAAAGCCGCGACCGAGCCAAGCGTGACGATGCGGCCGCGTCGGCGCTCCATCATGCCGCGCGCGACCGCCTGGCATGTCAGGATGGTGCTGAGCAGGTTGCGCTCCAGCACCGCGCGCACATCGGCCTCCTTGATGTTCACTGCATCGTTCGGATCGGGCTTGCCGCCGCCGGCCGCGATATCGCCGCCGGCATTATGCACGAGAATGTCGATCGGCCCGAGTGCCGCCTCGCTCTCCGCGATGACGCGCGCGATGTCCTCGCCCTTGGTGAGATCGCCGAGCACGCGCTGGCTGCGAACGCTGAATTCCCGGCCGATCTCAGCCGCGACCGCGGTGAGGGTGGTGCCCTCGCCATACTCGGCCGGCCCGTTCTCGCGCATGCCGTGGATGGCGACGTCAGCGCCGAGTGCGGCAAGCTTCTCTGCAAACGCGCGGCCGAGCCCGCGCCCCGCGCCGGTCACCAGCGCAACTTTGCCTGCCAGAATCTTGGTGGTGTCATGCGATGTCATGATCTTGTTCCTGTTGAGACTATCAGTCTGCTGCGAGATCGAGGCCGATCGCCAACGCCTGCACGAGGCACATCGGTGCGACAAGTGTGCGTAGCGCGGGCTCAGGCATGTCCTGGATCTCGAACACGACGCTCGCGCCCTCGACGATCGGGCTCAACAGGCTGTCGGTGATGGAGATCGTAGGTACGCCACGCGCGACGAGTTCAGGAAACAGCCGCGCCGTATCCGGATAGTAGTTTCGGAAGCTGATCGCGACCAGCGCGTCGTCTGATGTCGCCGCGTGCGACTGCTCGTGAATGCTGCCGCCAAGACCGTCGAGCAGGACGACGCGCCGTCCGAGCTTGCGCAGCACGTAGGCGAGGTGGATCGCAACCGGAAACGAGCCGCCGAGGCCGAGCAGATAGATGTCACGTGCCTTGGCGAGGATCGCGGTCGCGGCGTCGAGTTCGCGCGCATGAACGGATTGGCTGAGCGTGACCAGCGCCGATTGGGCTTCCGAGACGAAGCGCGACAATACCGCGGCCGGCTGGCGGCCGAGCACTGACTTCTCCTGGCTCTTCATGCGGGCGAGGCGCGACTTGTAGCTTGGCGCGACGCCGGCAACGAGACGGGAGCGGAACACCTGCTGCATCTCGGTGAAGCCGCCGAACCCGAGCGCATGGGCGAAGCGAACGATCGCCGACGGCGGCACCCCTGAGCGCTGCGCCACCTCCGCCACGGTGCCGAGTGCGACATCGGTCGGGTGATCGAGCACGAACTCCGCGATCTGCTGCAGCCGGCCGGACAGTGCCCGGTGCCGCTGCGCAATCGCGCCGCGTAGCTCGTCATAACTCATGGCGCCAGCCGTCTTGTTCATCGAGTCGGATCTCCGGATGGGTCGCCTCTTTAACGGCATTTCACAGGTTGGATCAAATATTCTACTTTACATAACAGATGGAATGAATATTCTAATCTCACAAAAAAGCAAAAGACTTCGAAAACGGGAGGACACGATGAGAGGGCGTCAGATCTCACGGCGAAGCGTTCTGAAGGGCAGCTTGATGGCGAGTGTCATCGGCGGGACCTGTAGCTTCTTTGGGCCGTGGCAGCAGAATCATGCGTGGGCGCAAGGCGCGAAACCGATCAAGCTCGGCCTGACTTGCGATGCCAGCGGTCAATACGGCAACAGCGGCCAGGATGATTTCCGCGGCATCAAGATGGCAATCGACGAGATCAACGCCAAAGGTGGCGTACTCGGGCGCCAGGTCACTTTCATCACCGCGGACACCGAGACGACGCCAGCCACCGGCAGCCGCGTCGCCGAACGCTTCATCACCCGCGAGGACTGCACCATCCTGATCGGCGCGCTGCATTCGGGCGTCGCCAACGCCATCACGCAGGTCGCCAGCAAATACGGTGTGATCTACATGAACACCAATTCCTCCGCGCCGAGCGAAGCCGGGGAGAACTGCTCACGCGTGAAATTCGTCTGGGACGGCAACGGCACCAATTTTTCCAAGGCGTCCGTCAAGAACGCGGTGGACTCCATCGGCAAGAACTGGATGCTGCTCACCAACGATTATGTCTGGGGTCACACGACGTCCGCCGCGACCAGGACTCAGGTCGAGAGCGCCGGCGGCAAGATCATCGACAATCTGCTGGTGCCGCAGAACACCCGCGATTTCACCGCCTATCTCCTTAAGATCCAACAAGCAAAACCCGATGTGGTGGCGACCGCGGTCGGCGGCGACGATATCAAGGCATTGCGCGAGCAGGTGGCGCAGCTCAAGCTCGACGGCAAGCCGGCCTGGATCAACAACCAGCAGGACTGGCCCGATGTGTGGGGCGCGCCCGACAGCCTGTTCGGCGTGTTCGGCACCACCTGGTATCACAAGCTGCCGCTGCCCGGCGTCGCCGAATTCGTCAAGAAGTGGCAGGCTGCCAACAAGGACGGCCCGATCCCGGTGCCGGGCAACGTCTCCTACAACGGCTACATGTCCACGCGCGAACTGCTCCGTGCGATCGAGCGGGCAGGGTCGACCAACAACGTCAAGATCATCAAGGAGCTCGAGAACCTGAAGGTCTCGGCGACCGATCGCATGCAACATTTCGACGCCTACATGGATCCGATGACGCACCAGATGCAGCAGACGATCTATCTGGCCCGGCGCAACGCCAAGCCGGCCGACAACACCGATCTGTTCGAGATCATCAGCTGGACGGAGCCGAAATCCGCCGCCGACGATGCGGCCCCCGGCAAGTGCAAGCTCACGCCCTACGAGCAGGTGCCGACCGTCGACTCCTAGAGACGGTGCGTCACATCGCGTACCGAGCGGCGCGCATCTCGCGCGCCGCGCGCCCGGACCATCGGCGTTCCGGGTGACACACGCCAGTTGCGAGAGCCAAAAACCTTGTTCGACCTTCTTCCGCATCTCCTCAACGGCCTGACGCTCGGCTTGTTGTTCGCGCTGATCGCACTCGGCTTCATGCTCATCGTCGGGCTGATGGAGCAGATCAACCTCGCGCACGGCTCTCTGTTCGCGCTCGGGGCTTATGTCGCCATGCAGCTCACGGGGCCGCGCCCGCCATTGCCGATGGAGCTTGCGAAAGCGTGGCTCGCGTTGCCGCTCGGCTGGCGCTATACCGCCACCTTGATCATCGCGCCTGTGATCGTGAGTCTGGTCGGCATGCTGATCGAGCTCTGCATGCGGCGCACTTATGGCAAGGATCCGCTGTACGGGCTGCTCCTGACCTTCGGCGCCGCGATGGTGATCGAGGAGATGATCCGCCTGGTCTGGGGCACGCGCGACTACGTGCTGCAGGTGCCGTCCGCCATCAATGGCGGCTTCCTCTTCGGCGACCTGATCTGGTCGACCTATCGCTTCTACGCGGCGGGCATCGCGGCCGGGATCATCGGCCTGGTCTGGCTATTGATCGAAAAGACCTCGTTCGGCGCGACGGTCAAGGCCGGCGCTCATGACAGCGAGATCGTCCGTGCACTCGGCATCAACCTGTCACGATTGCGGCTGCTGGTGTTTGTGTTCGGCACGATGCTGGCCGCGATCGCGGGCATCATCGTCGCGCCAATCTGGGGCATTCGCCCGCATATGGGCGTCGATGCCGTCATTCCTGCGTTCCTGGTGATCGTGCTCGGCGGCGTCGGCAGCTTTTGGGGCGCGGTCGTCGCGGGTCTTTTGGTCGGATTGTGCGTCGGCCTTGCCGGCGCCTACGCGTCCGAATGGTCGCTGTTGTCGATGTACATCTTGCTCGTTGCCGTCGTGACGTTCCGCGCGCGCGGCCTCTGGGGCAAGAAGAGCGTGCTCGAGGCCTAAAGGGAATGATTGTGGGATCAAAATCTTCACCGGACGCCGCGCGCCTCGTGACGCCAACGATGCTGGTGCTCTGGTTCGTGCTTGCAACGGTGCCGCTCTGGATCACGCGGATCGGGCTCTATCCCTATCTCGGGATCGAGATCCTGATCTGGTCGCTCTATGCGCTCGCGTTCAACCTGGTGCTGGGCACCGCCGGACTTCCGTCGTTCGGTCATGGTGCCTATTTCGGCATCGGCGCCTATGCGTTCGGTCTCTGCCAGTTCGAATTCGTTGCCAATCTCTGGATATGTCTGATTGCCGCGGCCGCGGTCGCGGGCCTCGCCGGCGTGCTGGTGGCGTTGTTCATCTCGCACAGACGCGGCATCTATTATGCCTTCATGACGATTGCGTTCGGTCAGATCTTCTGGACGCTGGCGATCAAATCGCACCGGATCACCGGCGGCGAAGACGGCCTACTCAAGATCAAGCGGTTGCCGGCCGATTTCGGGCTCGTGTCTTTCGATCTCACTGACAATGTCGCGTTCTACTATTTCGTGCTCGCCGTCTTTGCGATCGGCACCGCCGCATTGTGGCGGCTGGTGAATTCGCCCTATGGCCGCGTGGTCGCTGCGATCAGGCAGAGCGAAGTTCGCGCAAGCCATCTCGGGTATAACGTATGGCTCTACAAGGTCGCGGTCTTTGCGCTGTCGGCTGCCGTCTCGGGCCTTGCCGGCGGATTGTTCGCCATGGCGCAGCTCGCCGCATTCCCCGACGTTATGAGCCTGCATCAATCCGGCTACGTGGTGATGATGACTCTCGTCGGGGGCGGGCTTGTCAGCTTCTGGGGCCCAGTGATCGGGGTGTTTCTCTTCCTCACGGCCCGTGACGTGATCGGCGCGCTGACCAATGCCTGGATGCTCTATTTTGGTCTGCTGTTCATCGCGATCGTGCTGTTCCGCCCCGAAGGCATCGCCGGCGCGATATCGGCTGCCGTGCAGCAGCATTCAATCGGCGCCTTACGGCAGCGCGGTACCTCGGCGATGCGGCTGCTGTTCGGGAGCGGGCGATGAACATGATCGAGGCCTCAGCCGTTCATGTCCGCTTCGGCGATCGCGTCGTGCTGGAAAGCGTCGACCTCGCGGTCGCGGACGGCGAGTTTCACGGTGTGATGGGTCCGAACGGCGCCGGCAAGACCACATTCTTCAATGTCCTTACCGGCCGGGTGAAACCAAACCGCGGTCGAGTCCTGCTCGCCGGCGAGGATGTCACGGGCCTCAGCCCGCACCGCATCGCCACCAAGGGCATCGCCCGCTCGTTTCAGATCATGACACTGTTCGACGAGTTTTCCGCGCGTGACAACGTCATGATGGGCTTGCCCGAGTTTCGCGCCCGCGGCCACGATGTCGCACGCGCGGCGGCGGGCGACAGCCGGTTTGCCGCGAAGTCCTCCGAAGCGCTGGCGGCCGTCGGGCTTGCCGACAAGGGCGACATCCGCGCCAAGGACCTGTCCTATGGCGATCGGCGGGCGCTGGAGATCGCGGTCGCCTTGGCGCAGGCGCCCCGCGTGCTGTGCCTGGACGAGCCGACCTCCGGCCTCGGCTCCGATGGGGTGCAGCGGCTCGCTACCCTGATCGCTCGTCTGAAGGGGCGGCTGACTATCGTCGCCATTGAGCACGATATGGAGTTCCTGTTCTCGTTGGCTGACCGTATCTCGGTCATCCATTGGGGCCAGGTGGTGGCGCGCGGGACGCCACACGAACTGCAGCAGAACGAATGGGTTCGGCGCTCCAATCTCGGGAAATTCGCATGATCCTCGAAGTGGACGCGGTCGATACCTTCTACGGCGAGACCCAGGCGCTGTTCGGCGCATCGCTCGCCATCGAGCGCGCCAAGGTGTTTGCGCTGCTCGGCCCCAACGGCGCCGGCAAGACGACCATGCTCCGCTCGATTCTCGGCCTGACGCGCCCGCGCCGCGGCTCCGTTTGCTTCGACGGTCACGACGTCACGCGCAATCCCACCCACGAGATTGCGCGCGCCGGCATCGGCTGGGTACCCGACGACCGCCGGCTGTGCCCGACATTGACGGTCGCGCGCAACCTGTCGATCGCGCAAAAGCGTACGCGCTTTCGCCACTGGAGCATCAAGGAGGCCGCTGCGATCTTCTCGCCGCTCGAATATCTCATGGAGCGCGACTGCGAAAATCTGTCGGGTGGCGAAATGCAGATGGTGGCGATCGCCCGCGCGCTGGTCGGCTCGCCGGGACTGGTGTTGTTCGACGAGCCGAGCCAGGGACTGGCGCCGAAAATCGTCGGCGACGTGCTCGCGACGATCTTGCGCATGAAGGACGAGGGCATTGCCTCGCTGGTTGTGGAGCAGAACGCCGAGATCGCGCTATCGGTCGCAGATCATGCCGCGGTGATCGATCGCGGCCGGATCGTCTGGACCGGGGAGGCCGCGGCCTTGCGCGATGATCGCGGGCTTCGTCAGCGCTTGCTGGGAGTACAATAAGTGGCCGCACCGCTGCTCGTTCTCGACGACGTTCGGAAGGTTTATACGCGGGGCCGCGTGATCCGCCGACCGACATTCTCGCTACAGGCAAGCCTGTCGCTGGACGAGCCTGAAATCGTCGGTGTCGTCGGCCCGAATGGGGCCGGCAAGACGACCTTATTCGAAATGATGACGGGCTCGAACGCACCGACCTCGGGGCGCGTGCTGGTTGCGGGCACCGATATCCATGGCGTCAAATATCGCGAGCGCGACCGGCTCGCGATCCACTATCACCAGTCGTATCAGGTCCGGCGCTTTCGCAAGCGCATTCCGTCCGCCTTGCTGGCGCCGTCGCCGACCCGGACGCCGCTGGTTCATCTGTTCGATGAACCGCAGTTCAACCTGCAGGATGGCTATATCGGCTTCATGCTCGATTTCTTCCGCAAGCTGCGCGACGAGGGTCGGCTGGTCATTCTCTGCATGCATCCGACGGCGGCCTGGCACCTCGACATCCTCGCCGAGATCGCCGGGCGATTCCTGTTCGTGGCCGGCGGTGGGGTGACACCCATGGCGAATTTCGGCGCTCTCGTCGCAGATCCGCGCTGTCGCTCTTATCTCGGGCCGGAAATGACCAAGGCGGCGGATGCGATTTGTCACGGCGCCGTTCACAGCTCGACCTAAAAGGAGAATCCGTTGGCCTATTCGAACACCCAGCTTTTCATTGGCGGCAAATGGCGACCGGCCCATTCGGGCAAGGTGATCGAGGTGCGCAATCCCGCGACCGAAGAGGTGATCGGGACCGTCGCCCATGCCGGGCGGTCCGACCTCGACGAGGCGCTGGCCGCAGCTGGTGCCGGCTTCAAGATCTGGCGAAACGTTGCCCCCTTCGAGCGCTGCCGCATCATGCGCAAGGCCGCCGCGATCATGCGCGAGCGCAATGACGAGATCGCGCCGCTGCTCACGATGGAGCAGGGTAAGACTGTTGGCGAGGCCAAAATGGAGGCGATGGCCGCCGCCGATGTGATCGAGTGGTTTGCGGAAGAAGCCAAGCGCGCTTATGGCCGGCTGATCCCCGCGCGGGGGCCGGACATCTACCAGCTCGCGATCAAGGAGCCGGTCGGCCCCGTCGCGGCGTTCACGCCCTGGAATTTTCCGATCAATCAGGTCGTGCGCAAGCTCTCCGCCGCTCTCGGCGCCGGCTGCTCGATCATCGTCAAGGCCCCGGAGGAGACGCCGGCCTCGCCCGCACAGCTGATCCGCGCATTTGCGGACGCTGGCGTGCCGGACGGCGTCATCAACCTGGTCTACGGTGTGCCCTCGGAGATCTCCGAATATCTCATTCCGCATGCGGTGATCCGCAAGATCTCGTTCACGGGCTCGACCCATGTCGGCAAGCAGCTCAATGCGCTCGCTGGCCTGCACATGAAGCGCGCCACCATGGAGCTCGGCGGTCATGCGCCCGCGATCGTTTTCAAGGACGCCGACGTCGCATCGGCGGCGAAGATTCTGGCGGCAGCAAAATATCGCAATGCCGGGCAGGTTTGCATCTCGCCGACGCGGATGCTGGTGCAGGATGACGTGTTCCGTGAATTCGTCGACACCTTTGTCGACAGCGCCAAGACATTCAAGGTCGGCAACGGCCTCGATCCCGAATCCAAAATGGGCTCGCTCGCCAATCCGCGCCGCGTCACCGCCATCGAGGGCATGGTGCAGGATGCCGTCGGCAAAGGCGCAAAACTCGAGACCGGCGGCAAACGCGTCGGCAACAAGGGCCATTTCTTCGAGCCGACCGTGGTGAGCGACGTGCCAAAGGATGCGCGTGCCATGAACGAGGAGCCGTTCGGCCCGCTCGCGCTGATCTCGCGCTTCTCGTCGTTCGACGAGGTGGTCGAGGAGGCCAACCGGCTGCCGTTCGGGCTGGCGTCCTATGCCTTCACCAGCTCGGCGAAGACGGCGGCCGCGATCGGTTCGGCGGTCGAAGCCGGCATGATGTCGATCAACAATTTTGGTCTCGCGCTACCCGAAGTGCCGTTCGGCGGCATCAAGGATTCCGGCTACGGCTCGGAAGGCGGCACCGAGGCAATGGAGGGCTATTTCAATACCAAATTCATCAGCCAGAGCGGCGTGTGAACGCCGGACGATGCGCGATCAGCGTTTGACAAAGACGAGGCCGCAGGCGCGTGCCTCGTTGCGCTTGCCGGTGCCGCGGGTGCGATCGAACTGCGCATCGACCGTAAAGGCGTAGGGCGAGCCGGGCGCGAGGTTGTTGAGGGTGTAGGTGCTCGCCCCCGTCGTACCGCGCGCGCTCAAAGTCGTCTTGCCGTCCGCGGGGACCTGACCATCGATCTCCAGGCGGTTGACGGCGCCCTGGCTCTGAGCGTCAGCGTGAAACACGCCGTTCGCGACCGTGGCAGACAGGGCTCGGGTGAAGCCCTGCGCCTTGCCGGTCGGCGGGCAGTTCAACGTCACGTCCCAATTGCCGTCGAAGTCCTTGGTGCTACGGGGATTGCCGGTTGCCGGCGCGAGCGCCACTTTTTGCTTCAGGCCCTCAATCCGCGCCTTGGCAAGCGTGGCGAAGATGCAATTCGGAAATCTCGTGAGATGGTCCTCGTAGGCGCCAAGCGTGCCGATGCCGTCCGCGGCCTTCCAGTGCGCTTCTGCTGCCGCGCAAGGGTCAGCCCGGGGTGCGGCTTGCGGCGCCGCTGGCGCCACCGTGACCGACACCGGTCCGTTCAGGTAGAACTTGCCGATGATCGACAGCGACAGCTCCGGGAGTTGGGTCTTTCCGCTGGAATCGTAGACGTCGCTGCTGATGTCGCGAAAGACCTCGCCGATCTCTTGCGGCTCTTCGATGTGCTTCAGGAACGCCGTCGTATAGGGGCTGTTGCGACCGCTGCCATCGGCCGCGGTCTGCCCGGACTGGGTTGAGAACGACACGATCGTGCCGCGCGGTGCTTCGACTTTCGACAAGCCCCGCCCGATCGAGGCGGCGCGAGTCGCAGAGCGCTTCAGCATGTCGGCCAGTGGATTGTCGCGGCAGGAATCCAGAATGAGGATGCGCAGGTTCTTGGCCTGCTGCAGATCGTTCACGATGTCGTCCACCCGCACGAAGCGCTTCAGGTCGGCTTCGTCGCTCAGCACGGCATCGACAGGCATCAGATAGTTCACGCCGTTGTACTGCATCGCATGGCCGCTGTAGTAGAACATCGCGACGTCGGCCTTGCTCGCGGCGCGCGCGAAGCGGATGGTGAGGTCCTGCATGTCGGCCTGGCGCAGGTCGATGCCCTGGAGCACCTCGAAGCCGCTGCGCTTGAGCGAGGCGGCGACGTCTTCGGCATCGTGCGACGGATTGGGAAGCTTCGCCGTACTGGCATAGGCGCCATTGCCGATCACCAGCGCGACGCGGGTTTCCGCCGATGCAGGTGCAAGGAAAAGCCAGCAGGCCAGGAGGGTGAGGCAAAGTCCGGCCGGGCAAAATCTGGAAAGAGCACGCATGAATGCCTTCCAAGGAAATGTCGAAAAATATCCTTCCAGATTAGCGCATGCCGCGCCGACATCAATGCCCTGCCAGAGAAAACGCCCGGATTTCGGGGCCGTGACATCCTGTCACGCCGGGCTCGCCGCCATCGTCTTGCGCACAGCCATTTCGGTCGCAATCGCGTCCCGGACGGCCGGTCGCGCCTGCATGCGCGCGAGGTACGCCGACAACGATGGCCATTGCGCGATGTCGACGCCCGCCGGCCGGAGCAGCAGCAAAGCCCAGGTGAGGTGGGCATCCGCGACGGTGAAGCTGTTGCCGACGAGGAATTCGCGGTCCGCCAGATGCGTCGCAGGCATCGATAATGTCTGCGCTATCCTTGCACGCGGCTTGGCGAGCGAGGCGTCGTCCTTGTACCAGAAGGTTGGAAACAGGAATGCCTTGTGGATCTCGGCCCCCATGAAGCTCAGCCATTCCTGGAGACGGTAGCGGTCGGGATCTCCGAACGCGGGTGCAAGGCCCGCCTGCGGCTTCAGATCGGCGATGTATTGCAGCACCGCGGCGCTTTCGGTCAGCCGTTCGCCATTCTCCAGCACCAGGACCGGCACGGCGCCCTTCGGCGAAACGCCGAGGAAATCGCTGCCGTCGTCGACGACCTGCTTGGTCTGGAGACGGACCGGATGATAGCGGGCCTCGATGCCCGCTTCCATCAGCGCGATGCGGCTCGCAAGCGAGCAGGCCATCGGAGAGAAATAGAGTTGCAGCATCGCCCACGCTCCTTCAGGTCAGCGCCTCGGTTTGCGCGATGATCGCAAACCGGTCCGACAATTCGGCCAGAGCGACCTCGTGGATGAGCCTTGCGGAGAGCGCTCCACCGCGGCCGTCGGGAAGATCGCGCGTGGCACAGGCATCGGCTGCGATCGTTGTGCGCAGGCCGAGGTCGAGCGCGGCGCGGGCCGTCGAACTGATGCACATATGAGTCATGAAACCGGCCAGCACGATGTTGGTGCGGCCGGTTGCGGCCAGCCGGACCTGCAGGTCGGTGCCGGTAAAAGCGTTCGGCAGCGCCTTTTCGATCACGGCTTCGCCGGCGAGCGGCGCCACGTTCCTGACGATCGCGCCGCGCGCGGCCTCACGGTCGAACAGGCTGCCGGCACGTCCCTTGTGCGCGATATGGAGGATTGCAGCGCCGCTTGCCCTCGCGCGCGCGAGCAGGCGCGCGGCGGCGGCGATCGCGGGCTCCGCATCCGGTAAGGCGAGCGGGCCGGCGCAATATTCGTTCTGGATGTCGATCAGGACGAGGCAGGAATCGGCGAGCCTGGGCGGAGTGAGATCGGCGCCGGACAATTCGAGCAGGGTTTTTGGGGTGGTCATGCGGGTCGGGCCTTCCTGGCGGATATCTGATGCGCGACACTAGCGCGGCGGCAGCCTGCCAATGTGCAGGACTATTGCAGCATATGGCTGCAAATTTGCAGGAGCCGGTCGTGCCTGCTAGGCTCATCGCCATGAACTGGGACGATCTGCGCATCATCGCCGCGGTCAGGGACGAGGGCACCTATGCCGGCGCCAGCGCACGGCTGCGCATCGACGAGACCACCGTCGGCCGCAGGCTTGCACGGATCCAGCGCGATCTCGGCGTGCCGCTATTCGATGCGGTGGACGGCCAGCGCTGGCCGACGCGCCATTGCGAGGCGGTGCTGGCGCATGTCGAGGCGATGGCCGCACATGCCGCCAAGATCGGTCGCGTCGGCGAGAGTCTGTCAGGGCCGGTGGGACGCCTGCGTATCGCCTCCACCAACACGGTCGCCGAGGGGGTTCTGTCGCCGCGCGCGAGCGACTTCCTGCACGACAATCCCGGCCTGACGCTGCAATTCCTCACCTCGAGCGAGAACGTCAAGTTCTCGCGCTGGGAAGCCGATCTTGCTATCCGGCTGCGCAAGCCCGACAAGGGCGACTTCGCGATCTCCAGGCTCGGTGACGTCAAGCTCTATTATTTCGAGCCTGTTACGACCGAGGGCGAGCCGATGCTGTGCGCCTATCCCGACGAGCTCGGTGCCATTCCCGAGATGCAATTCCTGCGCACGAAGAAAGCCCGCGCGCGCTGCGTCACCGACAACGTTCGCGTCATCCGTAACCTGATCCGCGCACGTCAGGCCGCCGGGGTGTTGCCGGAGTACGTCTGCGCGGACTTGCTCGGCGATCGCCGCCTGTGCGCCACACTGCTGCCTGGGCGCCGCGACGTCTGGCTGCTGGTGCAGAACCATCTCAAGCGCGATCCGGCGACGCGGCTCACCATCGAATGGATCCGCCGCTGCTTCAGCGATCTCGCGCGCGGCTGATTGCGACCCGTGAACGCGATCCGCGCGCGGCGCGACCAAGCTATGGGATTGCGCGCGCGAGGGTTGCGTAATCTCGCAACGACTACGGGCTTGATCAGGGCAGGCGCATGACCACTCTCCAGGAAACCATCCACCCGCAGCCCAAGGTGCGGGAATGGAAGGCGATCGTCATCCTGATCCTCCTGATCCCGGTGCTGTGGTCGCCGCCGTTCCTGTTTCGCTTCTTTCTGTTCCAGCCGTTCAACATCCCGTCCGGCTCGATGACGCCGACGCTGGTGGTCGGCGACTACGTCTTTGCCGCAAAATATGCCTATGGCTATGGCCGCTATTCGTTTCCTTTCGCGCCGTCATGGATCTCTGGGCGTTTCCGGGCCACCGAGCCCGCGTATGGCGACATCGTCGTGTTCCGGACGCCAAAGGACACCTCAGTCGACTATGTCAAGCGCGTGGTCGGGCTGCCCGGTGATCGCATCCAGATGCGGCAGGGCCAGCTCATCCTCAACGACCGCCCGGTGACACGCGTTGCTCTGAAGGCGGTGGTTGCCGGCTCCACCTGCGGCGTGGATGACGGTGCGAAGGCCAAGCGCTGGCGCGAGAAGCTGCCGAACGGCGCGTCCTACGTCACGCAGGACTGCGTCGACAACGGCTACTACGACAACACCGACGTCTACACGGTGCCGCCGGGCCATTTCTTCGTGCTCGGGGACAATCGCGACAACTCGAGCGACAGCCGCGCGATGTCGTCGATCGGATTCGTGCCGATGGACAATCTGGTCGGCAAGGTGACGCGGATATTCTGGTCGCTCGACCAACACGGCGAGCCGCATCTGGAGCGGCTGGGGAAGGTGTGGTGAGGCCCCGCCCGCCATCCCGGGGGCAGTGCGCGGCGCCTGCATGACATGAGTTCGTATCCTGGATGGAGCGCAGCGTAATCCAGGAGAACTGCCTGCGCCGGACACCGTGCCCCGGATTGCGCGGCGCTCCATCCGGGCTAAGGGCTGTGATCATGGGGCGCGCGAAGCGATCCTGCGAAAACAAAAACCCCGGCATCGCTGCCGGGGTTTCGCATTTTGTCGTTTGCCGGAATGGCTGGACTTAGAAGTCCATGCCGCCCATGCCGCCGCCCGGGGGCATCGCCGGACCGGCGCCGCCCTTCTTGGGCAACTCGGCGACCATGGCTTCCGTGGTGATCAGGAGCGCCGCAACCGAGGCTGCGTTCTGGATCGCGGTACGGACCACCTTGGTCGGGTCGATGATGCCCTTCTTGACGAGATCGACATATTCGCCGGTCTGGGAGTCGAAGCCGTAGGCGTACGACTTGTTCTCGAGGACCTTGCCGACGATCACGGAGCCGTCTTCACCGGCGTTGATCGCGATCTGGCGAGCGGGCGCGGAGAGCGCCTTGCGCACGATCTCGACGCCGGTCTTCTGGTCGTCGTTCTTGGTGCGCAGGCCCTTGAGCTGCTCGGAGGCACGGAGCAGGGCGACGCCGCCGCCCGGAACGATACCTTCCTCGACCGCAGCGCGGGTCGCATGCATCGCGTCATCAACGCGATCCTTGCGCTCCTTCACCTCGACCTCGGTCGCGCCGCCGACGCGGATCACCGCGACGCCGCCCGCGAGCTTGGCAAGACGCTCCTGGAGCTTCTCACGGTCGTAGTCCGAGGTGGTCTCCTCGATCTGCGCCTTGATCTGCGCCACGCGCGCTTCGATGTCGGCCTTCTTGCCGGCGCCGTTGACGATCGTGGTGTTCTCCTTGTCGATCATCACCTTCTTGGCGCGACCGAGCATGTTGAGCGTGACGTTCTCGAGCTTGATGCCGAGATCTTCCGAGATCGCCTGGCCGCCGGTCAGGATCGCGATGTCCTGCAGCATGGCCTTGCGGCGATCGCCGAAGCCCGGAGCCTTGACGGCCGCGACCTTGAGGCCGCCACGCAGACGGTTCACGACCAGGGTCGCAAGCGCTTCGCCTTCGACGTCCTCGGCGACGATGACCAGCGGCTTGCCGGTCTGCACCACGGCCTCGAGCAGCGGGAGCAGCTCGTTCAGCGAGGAGAGCTTCTTCTCGTTGATGAGGATGTAGGCGTCGTCCATCTCAACGCGCATCTTGTCGGCGTTGGTGACGAAGTAGGGCGAGATGTAGCCGCGGTCGAACTGCATGCCCTCGACGACGTCGAGCTCGGTCTCGAGCGACTTGGCTTCCTCGACGGTGATGACACCCTCGTTGCCGACCTTCTTCATGGCGTCGGCGAGGAACTTGCCGATCTCCGCGTCACCGTTGGCCGAGATGGTCCCGACCTGGGCGATCTCGTCGTTCGAGGTGACCTTCTTGGAGTTCTTGACGAGGTCCGCAACGACGGCTTCGACCGCGAGGTCGATACCGCGCTTCAGGTCCATCGGATTCATGCCGGCGGCAACCGACTTGGCGCCTTCGCGCACGATCGCCTGGGCCAGCACGGTGGCGGTGGTGGTGCCGTCGCCGGCCGCGTCAGCGGACTTCGAAGCGACTTCGCGCACCATCTGCGCGCCCATGTTCTCGAACTTGTCCTCGAGCTCGATCTCCTTGGCGACGGTGACGCCGTCCTTGGTGATGCGGGGAGCGCCGAACGACTTGTCGAGCACGACGTTGCGGCCCTTCGGACCGAGCGTGACCTTCACCGCGTTGGCGAGAATGTCGACGCCGCGAAGCATCTTGTCGCGCGCATCGACGGAGAATTTGACTTCTTTAGCTGCCATCTGGATTTTTTCCTTAGGTGTTTAACTGGATAAGAGAGGGGCTCTTAGGCCGCCTTCTTCTTGGAAGCGGGGACGTCGAGGACGCCCATGATGTCGCTTTCCTTCATGATCAGCAGGTCGACGTTGTCGATCTTGACTTCGGTGCCGGACCACTTGCCGAACAGCACGCGGTCGCCGACCTTCAGATCGATCGGGATCAGCTTGCCAGCTTCGTCGCGGCCACCCGGGCCGACGGCGACGATCTCGCCCTGCGAGGGCTTTTCCTTCGCCGTGTCGGGAATGATGATGCCGCCAGCGGTCTTCTCTTCTGCGTCGATGCGCTTGACCACGACGCGGTCGTGAAGCGGACGGAAATTCATGCAGTTCTCCTAAGCTTTTGCACGAGTTGGGAATTTTGGATTGTTAGCAGTCTGTGCCGGCGAGTGCTAGCACAGGCACAGCTGAGATAAGGCAGGATTTTGGCGGGAGCAAGGGCTTGTAGCAGAAAAATAGCACTCGGAAGCGCTGCCTGCCAAAATCTCTTTCCATCGTTAATCGCGCTCGGCGCCCGTATTAGCACGGAGCCGCATCTGCTGCTAACGCATTGAATTTCAACAGCTTGTTAAACTTTTGTGCTTGAGATGGATTGTCAGTTTGCGTCACATTTCACTCATGTGAGCGCATCTCCACCGGGTGGCTCGTAGGGCGCGTACCGGAAAGCCACCCCTTGAATATGCGCTCCTGCAAAGGAGGTTGGCATGGTCTCGCGAGTTGGGGTTGTTTCCGACGACTTCCGGAAACAGGTGCTGGGTTACGGGCTGACGACGGCCGAAATTCTCTACCGGATGCCGGATCATCGCTCGCTGCTCCAGACCTATGTCTGGCAGAACTACGACATGTTTCCGAAATTTCCAGCGCTGACGGATTTCCTGGCGTTCTGGCAGAAGAAGCTCGACGGTCCGCTATTCTCGGTCACGGTCGCGCATTCCAAGCTGATCAAGCCGGCCGAGCTGCGCGCGGTGGACGGCGTGTTCAGGTTGCATTGAAGGCAGAGCTGTAGGGTGGGTTAGCGTCAGCGTAACCCACCATGCTTCAACAGTCGCGAAAGAAGCGGTGGGTTACGCTAGCGCTAACCCACCCTACGATTTCGCATTCTGTGCTAGCCTCTCCCCATCACAACAGGGGAGGCCGCCCATGGCCAAGAAGGCAAAATCGCGCAGCGCATCGCAAGTCGCGGTGAAGAAGCGGAGCGGAGCCAAGGCCGCGACCAGATCAGTGGCGCGCAAGGCGGTAAAGGCGAAAGCGCGCGCTGTGACTCCGAAAAAACCGGCGCGGCCCAAGCAGCGCATCGCCATCAGCCATCACCGCGAGGAAGACTTCAAGGCCGACGGCCTCCGTACCTACGCGAAGTATCGCGATCTCGGCATCGCCGCCGCGAGCCACGGCCTCGCGCAGGCGCACGTGATCCGGCTGCAAGGCCCTTGCAATCCGGACGAGGTGTCGAAGCTGCACTTCCACGACGTCGAATTCCAGATGGTCTACGTGCTCAAGGGCTGGGTGAAGACCTATATGGACGGAGAGGGCGAGACGCTGATGAAGGAAGGCAGCGCCTGGACCCAGCCGCCGAAGATCAAGCACATGATCCTGGACTATTCGGACGACGTCGAGCTGCTTGAGGTGATCCTGCCGGCGGAGTTCAGGACGGTGGAGTTGAAGGCGTAGGCGAGGCGGAGATCAGCCGCGGTCGTTGCAATAGCGTTTCCACATCGCGCGATAGGCATCGTCCACCGCTTGCGCGTATGAGACGGGGTTGCCGGCGGCGGCAGCCCTGATCTGCCCGGGCAGTTCGCCGCGCAACTTATCGAGCTCGCCGATCTGCAACCCACGGCTCGCTGCGATTTCGACATAGGCCTCGTCGCTCTCCGCGACCCACTCCGGCAGGCCCAGCGCGGTGAGGATGGAACCGGCAGCACGGCTTGGCAGGCTGTGATCGAGCTTCGCCACCACCGGCACGCCCATCTGCAAGGCTTCCCACGTGCTGACGCCGCCATTCTGCGGGAATGGATCGAGGCCAATATCGACGCGATTGAACGCTGCCAGATGTTCGTCTCGTGACGTGGCTCCGAGCAGATCGACGCGTTCGGCCGGCAGCCGGCAAGCGGCAAACCGCGCCAGCAGATTGTCGCGGACCAGCTGAGCGTCCAGCGCAGTATCCTTGATCAGCAGTCGCGAACCCGGCACCCGCTCGAGAATCCTGGACCAGACTTCCACCGCCTCGTTCGAAATCTTGCTGATGCGGTTGAAGACACCGAATGTGATGAAGCCGTTCGCAATCGCCGGCGTCGGCGCCCGAGCAATCCCGGCCGGCAGCGGCGCCAGCGTCACGAAGCACGGCAGGTCTACGATGGTCTCCGCAAACAGGTGCCGAACCGCGACAGGTATCGCGACCGGGTCCGAGAATAGATAATCGATCGTTGGCAACCCGGTGCCGGTACCGTGTCCCCAGCCATGCGCCTGGACAGGTGCCGGCTTGCGCGCAAACACACCGAGGCGGTTTCCGCTGGTATGGCCGGACAGATCGATCAGGATATCGATGCCGTCGCCGCGGATCTGAGCGGCAAGGCGATCGTCGGACCATTGTGAGGCGTCGCGCCAGCGATCGGCGATCCCCTGAAATTCGCGAGTCGTCGCATCCGTTTTCGCTGAACAAGCATAGCACACGATCTCGAACTGTGCCCGATCATGATGCTGCAGGACCGGCTTGAAAATGAACGCCGCCGAATGTGCGTGAAAATCCGACGAGACATAACCCAGCACCAGACGGCGATTTGGATCGCGGCTGTTCTCATGCGGTCCCGCCGCTGCTGAAGCGATCTTCGCACCGATCTGCTCCCACCATACGTGTCGCGCTTGCTGATGCTGCGCAACGCTGGCGTCGGCCACAAAATCGAGGGTGAATATCTTGCTCGAGATCGTGCTCTGATCAGGCTCGATGTCGGTAGCTCTGTCGAAACTGGCGAGGGCTTCGTCGACCCGGCCAAGTGCCGCGAGACATTGGCCGAGCAGGCTGTGGGCCTGAGCGAAGCCGGGATCGGTCGCGAGAGCCTTCTCGCAATCGGACAGTGCTTCGGCAACTTGCCGGGTCAGGAGCAAGATACTGGCCCGCCACAGCCATCCATTCGCGTCACCGGGTGCAAGCGCGATTGCTCGATTGCAATCCGCCATGGCTTCGTCAAATCGCTGAAGTTCTCGCAAAGCAACGGCGCGGGTCGACAACGCCGAGGCATAGTCAGGCTTGATCGATAGCGCGCGGTTTAAGCTTGCGATCGCCTCGTCATAGGCGCGCAAACGGCAGAGCGCCCAACCCCGGCCGTTATGGGCTTCGGAAAGTCTTCCGTCGATTGAGAGCGCCTTGTCGTAGCTCTCGAGCGCTTCCTGGTAAAGTTCGAGGGCCGCGCTCGCGTTCCCGAGATTGGATAGCGCTAAGGCGTAATTGGGTCGCAAGGCCAGGGCCTTCCGATAGCTCTCGCGGGCATCGTTGTGACGTTTTAGCCCGTTGAGCGCGACGCCCAAACTCATATGAGCTTCGGCAGATCGCGGATCCACGGCAACCGCTCGGCTCAGCAGAACTTGAGCTTGCTGATAGTTTTTGGCTTCGGACTCCAAAGCGCCGAGCAGATGCAGCGCGATGAATTGGTTGGGCGCGAGCTCCAGGAGTTCGCGATAGGCCGTCTTGGCCTCAGGGAGAAGTCCCGCCTTGTGCAGCTGGAGGGCGCGCGCGAGCAATGGCCCTATCTCGGCTTTTTGCCGTTTCTGAAGCCGGGCATTTTGAAATGCCCGATGGCCTGCGCTGTTGCTCATGAATCAATTCCACCCGAATCTCCCGACGAGATTAACATGGAAGGATTGTCACGATTGCGCTGCGCTCCATCGGAGCTGCGAGGGCGCCAGCCTCACACAAGCTTCACGAAGCCCGAGCGCGTTGATTTCCTCGCCGCGGATCGGACCGCTACCGCTCGAGATAGCCCAATTCCGCGCTCATGACCTTGCGAGCATATTCGCTGAAGGCATCGATCAACCGGGCGCGCGCGGCATAAGGTGGATAGAGCAGTGCGATCGTAACGGGGACAGTCGGGTTGAAGGGGCGCGTGATCAGAGCCGCGCCAGTGCTTTCGTCATGCGCGGCAATCGGGTTGATGATGCTGATGCCAAGGCCCGCCGCGACCAAGGCACAGACCGATGCGCCCAGATCGGTCTCCGCAACAATGCGGCGCGTGACGCCCGCCTGCGCGAAGATCGTATCGATGCGATCGTAGAGTGGACTCCCCGTGGCGAAGGAGATGAAGGGCTCGTCGGCGAAATCGGCAGGGCGCAGCGTCTTCTTCTGCGCAAGACGATGTGCCTTCGGCATGATCGCGACGCAACGGGTCTTGAGCACCGGCTCGACATGCACCCCCGCAACCTCGCCGTAGAGCATCGCCAATCCGGTGTCGCAAAGCCCGGAACTGACCCAGTCGTGCACGGCGCTCGTCGTGCCGGATCGGATCGAGATCATCACATGCGGATAGTCCACCTTGAAGCGTGCCGCGATGCGTGTCAGCAGCCCGCCGGCCAGGCGCGGCATCGCCGCAACGCTTAACCGACCCATGCCGAACGAGCGGATGCTGGTTGCGCTGGCCTCCAGTCCCGCCAAGCCGATGAAAGTCTTCTCGACCTCCTGGAAAAAGCGCGATCCGTCCACCGTCGGGCGGAGGCGGCCGCCACTGCGGTCGAACAGCGGGAATTGTGTGATCGCTTCCAGCTGTCCGATCAGGCGGCTGATCTGGGGTTGCGAGGTATGCATGCGCTGAGCCGCCTGCGTCATCGATCCCGTCACGAAGACTGCCCGAAAAGCCTCCACATGCTTCAGGCCCATGCGTCTGGTGGCCATATCAAATCCGTATAGGAGAGTATGAAACTGGAATTTCATCAGATCGAGCTTTTGGACGATAGTCCAGAGCATGAAGCCGTTCGCACGGAGCTGTCCTGTGGGTGCTCACCCACCGTGGACGGTGTCACGGACATTCGCGACAAGAGGGGACATATGAAAGCGACAATGATCAAGGCACTGGCCGCGGCGACTGTCGCTGGTGTTCTTCTTTCCAGCGAGGCCATGGCGCAGGGTGCGAGCCGCCTGGACAAGATCCGTGAGAGCGGCTCGATCACGTTGGGGTACCCCGAGACCTCGGTGCCCTTCGCCTATCTCGACGGTAACCAGAAGCCGATCGGTTACACCGTGGAAATCTGTGAACAGGTGGTGCAGGCGATCAAGACGGCCCTCAAGCTCCCCAAGCTCGAGATTCGCTATAACCCCATAACCTCGGCTACACGTATTCAGCTGCTCGCCAACGGCACGATCGACATCGAATGCGGCAACACGACCAACAACGTCGAGCGGCATAAACTCGTTGCCTTTGCTCCCACCACCTTCGTTGCGCAGGTCGTCCTCGTCGCGCGCAAGGATGGCGGCGTCGATGTCAACGACCCCGCTTCGTTTCGCGGCAAGGCTATCGCCGCCCAGGCCGGCGGCCAGACCTTCAAGGTGATTACGCTGATTAACGCCAAGGACAATCTCGGCATCACAGTGGTGCCGGCGAAGGACACCGCCGAGACCTTCCTGTTGGTGTCGACGGGCCGGGTGGCCGGCACCGCCAACGATGACGGTCTCGCCTTCGCCACGGTCGCCTCGTCCAGAACGCCGGATGAATTCCTGATCGGTAGCAAGAGTCTCGAGACGGCGCCCTATGGTATCGTCGAACCGAAGGATGATCCTGCTTTCAAGAAGATGGTCGACGATGCCGTGATCGACCTGATGAAGAACGGGCAGATTGCGGCGCTCTACGACAAATATTTCAATTCACCGATCCCACCGCATGGCCTAAACCTGAAATTTCCGATGAGCGCCGCCCTCAAGCGGACGCTGGCCAACCCGACCGATTCCGGCGACCCGGCAGTCTACGAATGACGCGACAAGCGCTCTAGAGGTCTCGCCATGGCACATCAACACGACAGGAGTCCGGCGGGCGCCGGGCTGCCACCCATCGACCTGCGCAGCGATACTGTCACCAAGCCGACCGAGGCGATGTATGCCCGCATGGCCTCTGCGCCGCTCGGCGATGACGGGCTGGACGGTGACCCCACGGTGCAGGAGCTGGAGGCCGTCGCAGCTGCGGCGTTGGGCAAGGACGCCGGCCTGTTTGTGCCGAGCTGCACCATGGCCAATCTGCTGGCGACGCTGGCGCAGTCGCAGCGCAGCGAACAGATCGTGCTGGAATCGAACGCCCATATGTACACTTCGGAACGAGGGGCGGCGACGTTTACGGGGCAGTTCTACCTCGCAATTGCCGGCACCGCCGGCGCAATGGACCTGAATTTGCTGGAGGACGCCCTGCAGGGGGAAGGGCTCAAGCTCCGGACGGCTCTTGTCGCAATGGAAACCTCGCACAACAACGCGAGCGGCGCCGTGCTGCCGCTGGATCATATGCAGGCCGTGCACGCCATGGCCTCGGCCCGCGGTGTCCCGGTGCATCTCGACGGCGCGCGGCTGTTCAACGCCGCCGTCGCCCTTGAAACAGCGCCGGCCGAGGTTGCGAGACATTGCGACACGGTTTCTCTGTGTCTGTCGAAGGGCCTGAGCGCACCCGCCGGTGCCGTGCTCGCCGGGCCACGCGCGGTGATCGACAGCAGCCGCAGGTTTCGTCGCATGCTTGGAGGCACGCAGCGCCAGATCGGCGTCCTCGCCGCTGCCGGCCTGGAGGCGGTTCAGGTCATGGGGACGCGTCTGGCGGAGGATCACCGGCGTGCGCGAGCCTTGAGTGATGCATTTAACGGGATGCATCCAAAGATCAGCGCGACAATCCCGCAGACGAATATCGTGCAGGTTGATGTCTCCCTTTCCGGGCGCGACAGCGCCGTGTGGTCGGGGGCTCTCGAAAGGGCGGGCCTGAGGGCGAGGCCCTGGGGCAAGCATCGCTTGCGCTGCGTGACCCATCGCCATATCGATGATGCGGATGTTGATCGCGCGGTCATGGCATTTCGCACCGTGGCTGCGGCTTTGGTCTAGAGCATCCGCCGATGTGAATCGGGTCTCTCGTAGCCCGGATGGAGCGAAGCGAAGTCCGGGGCCGCTGCTTGCGACCGATAGACTTTCGCGGATTGCGCTGCGCTCCATTCGGGCTACGAGATCGTTACTACGTCAGCACCCCCACCACCGCTCCCATCAAGCACGTCGTCAGCGTCCCCGACACGATCGACTTCAGCCCGAGCGCGTTGATTTCCTCGCGCCGTTCCGGCGCCATCACGCCGAGACCGCCGATCATGATGCCGAGGCTGGCGAAATTGGCGAAGCCGCACATCGCATAGAGCATGATCAGGCGCGAGCGCGGATCGAGCGTGCCGGGCGGCAGCTTCGAGAAATCGACATAGGCGATCAGCTCGTTGAGCACGGTTTTCGTGCCCATCAGGCTGCCGGCGGTGATCGCCTGGTCCCACGGCAATCCCATCAGCCAGCACACCGGCGCCATCACGAGGCCGAGCAGGCGCTGCAACGAGATCGCGGCGCCGCCGATATCAGGCAGCAGGCCGAGGACCGCATTGACGAGATGGACCAGCGCCACCAGCACCAGCAGCATGGCGACGATGTTGATCAGCAGCTCGATCCCGGCGCCGGTCCCTTTCACGATCGCGTCCATCGTGCCGGAGACTTCCGTATCGGGATCTTCCAGTGCGCCGCCGGTGCGCTTGTCGGATGTCTCGGGCACCATGATCAAGCTGACCAGGATCGCGGCCGGCGCACCCAGCACCGAGGCGATGACGAAATGCGCGGCTGCGTCAGGAATGAGGGGAGCAAGCAGCGTCGCATACAGCACCAGCACCGTGCCAGCGATGCCGGCCATGCCACCGGTCATCACCAGGAATAACTCGCTGCGGGTCATCTGCGCGAGATAAGGCCGCACGAACAGCGGCGCCTCAACCATGCCGAGAAAGATGTTGGCGGCGGTCGAGAGCCCGACCGCGCCGCCGACGCCGAGCGTGCGCTCCAGCAGCCAGGCCATGCCGCGCACGATCGGCGGCAGCACGCGCCAATAGAACAAGAGCGTCGTCAGCACGCTCATGACCAGCACGATCGGCAGCGCCTGGAACGCCAGGACGAAATCGGCACCCGGTGCTTTCAGGTCGAAGGGCAGGGGACCGCCGCCGACATAGCCGAACACGAAGGACGAGCCGGCGCGCGAGGCCGCCGAGATCGCGCCCACGGCTTCGTTGATGGCACCGAAGGCGCGCGCGACGACGGGCACCTTCAGGAGAACGATCGCGGTGACGAAGGTGGCGAGGAGGCCGATTGCCGCGTGGCGCAGCGAGGCCGCGCGGCGATTCTCGCTCAGTCCCAAGGCGATCAACAGCAATGCGAAAATGCCGAGTGCCGATTGCAGCTGCAGCATGATGTCCCCAAACCCCGATGATTATGGCCACCTCTGCGTTGCAAACGCAATGCCGGGAGATTGTCGGAGCATCCCGCTGTTGACAAGCAGGTCCCCGTCAGCCACCCGGTGCACGTCGACATCAGGAGCCGATAGTCCGAGCGTGACCGAAGAGGCGATGCCAGACCAGCCAATATCGGGAAACCCGCCGGTCAGTGCCCGCGCGCTCCTCTCCCATCGCGCCTTCCTGTTCTTTCTGCTCTCGCGCAGCCTGTCGCGTTTCTCCAGCCAGATCGCGGCGGTCGCGATCGGTTGGCAGATCTACGATCTCACCGGCTCGGCCTTCGACCTCGGGATGGTCGGCCTCGTGCAATTCCTGCCCACGGCCCTGCTGGTGTTCGTCGCCGGCCATGCCGCCGACCGCTACGAGCGCAAGCGCGTGGTCCAGCTCTGCCAGCTCGTGGAAGCCGCGACCGCGCTCTATCTCGGCGTCATCACCTACCTCGGCTTGGTCAGCGAAGTTCAGATTTTCCTGGCAACCTTCGTGCTCGGCATTGCCGGAGCCTTCGAAAGTCCGACCACCGCGGCGCTGCTGCCGGCGATCGCGCCGCAGGGCTCGCTGCAGCGCGCTACCGCCGTCTCCAGCGGTGCGGCGCAGGTCGCGACTATCACAGGGCCGGCACTCGGTGGTTTTGCCTACGCGGTCGCGCCGCATCTCGCCTACGCGGTGATGGTGCTGTTTTGGATCTTCGGGATGATTTTGACGGGATTCATCCGGCCGCGTCCGCAGGCGGTCGCGAAGGACATGGGGGGCGCCGACAATATTTTCGCTGGCGTCCGTTTCATCCGGCGCAATCCAGCGATCCTCGGCACCATCTCGCTCGATCTGTTCGCGGTGCTGTTCGGCGGCGTCACCGCGCTTCTGCCGATCTATGCCCGCGACATCCTCCAGACCGGTCCGGTCGGGCTCGGCATCCTGCGCGCCGCGCCTGCGGTCGGCGCGCTGCTGATGACCATGGTGCTGGCCCGTCACGCCATTTCGCGGCATGTGGGCCTGCGCATGTTTCAGGCCGTGATCGTGTTCGGCGTTGCAACGATCGTGTTCGCGCTGTCGTCCTGGATGTGGCTGTCGGTGCTCGCGCTCGCCGTTCTCGGCGCGGCCGATACAATCAGCGTCGTGATCCGCTTCTCGCTGGTGCAGCTCGCCACCCCCGACGAGATGCGGGGCCGGGTCGGTGCGGTGAACTTCCTCTTCATCAACGCCTCGAACCAGCTCGGCCAGTTCGAGAGCGGGGTTGCTGCCGCACTGTTCGGCGCCATGCCGGCAGCCGTGCTGGGCGGCGTCTGCACGGTCGCGGTCGCGCTGCTGTGGATGAAGCTGTTCCCGAGCCTACGGCAGGTGGAGAGTTTGGAGTAGCGGACGCTCTCGTGTCCCGGACGCGGTGCGGCACGAAGTGACGCGCCGCAGACCCGGGACCCAGAACGCCAGGAACGAGGTCGAGGAGGCGTGGGCCCCGGCTCAGCAGCGCGTCATTGCATGCCGCGCTGCGTCCGGGGCACGAGAGCGGCGATCAGCCCCGTCCCACGAACGGCATCTTGGTTGCCATCACAGTCATGGTCAGCACGTTGGCATCGAGCGGCAGACCGGCCATGTAAGCGACGGCATCGCCGACCGCTTTCGCGTCCATGCGCGGCTCCTGCTTCGACGTTCCGTCGGGCTGCAGCACGCCGGGGCCGTTGACCATGCGGTCGGTCATGGGTGTCGCGGCGTTGCCGATGTCGACCTGGCCGACCGCGATGTCGTACATGCGACCGTCGAGGTTGGACGCCTTGGTCAGGCCCGTGATGGCGTGCTTGGTCGAGGTGTAGGCGGCAGAGAACGGCCGCGGCGCATGCGCCGAGATCGAGCCATTGTTGATGATGCGGCCGCCGCGCGGGCTTTGGTCCTTCATGATGCGGAAGGCGTGCTGGGTGCACAGGAATGGGCCGGTGAGGTTGGTATTCACCACCGCCTGCCACTGCTCGAGGCTGAGATCCTCGAAATTCACTGGCGGTGCGCCCATGCCGGCATTGTTGAAGAGCACGTCGAGCCGGCCATAGGTCGCCTTCACCTTGTCGAACAGCGCGGCGATCTGGTCCGGCTTGGTCATGTCGGCGGTGACGCAGAGGCTCTTTCCGGCGGGGCCGAGCTTGGCGGTCTCCTCGAGCATCTCCATGCGGCGCCCGACCAGCACCACGGTGAAGCCTGTGTTCATCAGCGCCAGTGACGCCGCGCGCCCGACTCCGGTGCCGGCGCCCGTCACCACTGCGATCTTTTTCGCTTCACTCATCGTTTCCTGCCTTTTCTCTTAAGCTGTCAGGTTTTGGATTCTTTTTCGTTCTTGTAGGGCGGCCGCGGAATGTTCTGATGCGCGGCACGCAAGGCCGCTGACCAACGCGAGCGCAAATCGTGGAAATAGGGCTCGCCCGCCTCGATGCGGTGGTTGAGATCGGCCTCGCAGGCGTCGGCGCGCACCACCAGCACATCGATCGGCAGGCCGACGCCGAGATTCGAGCGCATGGTCGAGTCCATCGAGATCAGCCCGGTCTTCAGCGCCTCGTAGAGCTCGACGTCGTAATGCATGGCGCGGTCGAGCACCGGTTTGCCGTATTTGTGCTCGCCGATCTGCAAATAGGGAGTGTCGGTGGTGCATTCGATGAAATTGCCGGCGGTGTAGACCATGAACAGGCGCATGCGCGCGCCGCTGATCTGGCCGCCGAACAGGAAGGAGACGTCGAACGATACGTCCTCGGATTTGAGCGCCGGCCCCTCGGTCGCGTGCACGGCCCGGATCGCCCGGCCAATGCGCTGGGCGGCCTGGAACATGGTCGGCGCGTTCATCAGCGTCTCGATCTCACCCGTGTTGGGGTCTTCGAGCCCCTCGGTCAGCGTCGAGAGCACCGACTGGCTGACGGCGAGGTTGCCGGCGCTGGCGATCGCCATGATGCGGTCGCCGGGCTTGGAGAAGATGTGGAGCTTGCGGAAGGTCGAGACGTTGTCGAGGCCGGCATTGGTGCGGGTGTCGGCGATCATCACCAGACCGTCCCGAACCAGAATTCCGCAACAATAGGTCATTTCCGGTCCCCGAACGCGTTTGCGCCGAATTACTAGCCAATTTCAAGGGCCGCTCCAACCCCCGATTGCCGCGGGGCGGCAGGGTGGAAACCGACCGTGGGTGAGGGCCGCGCGCGGCGCGGCTCAGCTCTGCCGCTGAGACTGCGATTGCGACTGGCCGCCACGGCCGGCCTGCTCGACCTTGACCGCCACCGACAGCGTCTCCGCGCCGCCGCCATAGCGGGTGCCGCGCACGGGGGCTGCGCCGAGATAATCGAGCCCGATCGCGACGCGGACATGGGCGTCGGTGGCGCAGATGCTGTTGGCGGGATCGAAGCCGACCCAGCCAAGACCGTCGACATAGGCCTCCGCCCAGGCATGGCCCGCGTCCTGATGCACCGTGCCGTCTGAGCGCAAGAAGTGACCGGAGACGAAGCGAGCCGGCACGCCGCCGCTGCGGGCGCAGGCGATGAAGATGTGCGCGTAGTCCTGGCAGACGCCGCGCTTGAGCGTGAACGCTTCCGCCGCCGACGTGCCGCTGTTGGTGGGGTCCTCGTCGAAGGTCATGTGATCGCCGATTTGCGTCATCAGCGTATGCAGGAAGCCGAGCGTGTCGCTCTCGGCCTCGCTGCGCAGCTGGCGAGCGACCACATGCATCGCCGGATTGACCGTGGTGAGGTCAGTGGCGCGCAAGAACATGCCGGCCGGAAAGCGCTCGTCGGCGCCGCGAAGAACGCCGCCGGTGTCGTGGGTCTCGATCAGTCCCTCGGCGGTAATCTTGATGTCGCCGACGGGTCCGCAGGACAGCACATGGGTGACGTTGCCGAACGCGTCCTCGTGGGTGTCGAGCTTGGTGTCGGTCGACACGTCGATCTGCCACTCCGCCACATATTGCCCGTCATGGCTGCCGGGCGTCATGCGCAGGATCTGGATCACGCTCGTGGCCTGCGGCTCGTAGCGATAGGTCGTGGTGTGCAGGATTCGCAGGCGCATGGGGGACCGTGATTTCTAAATGGTCATTCCGGGGCGATGCGTCAGCATCGAACCCGGAATCTCGAGATTCCGGGTCTGGTCCTACGGACCATCCCGGAATGACCGAAGGTCAGATCAAATACTGCTTCGTGATGATTTCGCCCAGCCTGGAATTGTCCGAGATGAATTCCTGAATGAATTCATGCACGCCATGCTGGAAAATGTCGTTCATATTGCTGTGTTCCAGCCGGTTGCGGATGCCGCGGGCATGGCGCTGGGCCGGGCCCTGGCGGCCATAGGCGACCCCGATCTGATCGAGATTGCGCACGAGATTGCCGTAGCAGCTTGCGAGCGAACGCGGCAGCGAATCGTTGAGGATGAGCAAATCCGCGATCAGCCAGGGTTTCAGTGTCTCGCGATAGACCCAGTGATAGGCCGTCAGCGCCGAAACCGAGCGCAGGATCGAGGTCCACTGGTAGAAATCGAGCGGGCCGCCGACATGCTCCTCCTCGGGCAGCAGCACATGGTATTTCACGTCGAGAATGCGCGCGGTGTTGTCGGCGCGTTCGAGATGCAAGCCCATCCGCGAGAACCAGTAGGCGTCGTTGCGCAGCATGGTCCGGTAGGCCGAGCCGTCGAAACGCAGCGAAGTCTCCTGCACGAAGCGCAGGAACTTCGCGAGATCCTCGCGCGTCGAGGTCCCTCTGCTCCAGACCTCCTGTAATTCGATCCAGGCCGAGTTGATGGTGTCCCACATCTCGCTCGTCAGCGCTGTGCGCACCGAGCGCGAATTCAGCCGCGCCGCCTCGATGCAATTCCTGATCGAGGACGGGTTGTCCGCCGAGAACGAGAGATAATCGACGACGTTGCGCTCGTTTGCTTCTTCATACTGCTGATAGAAGCTCGCGGCGACGCCGGCGGTCAAAAGCGCCGAGTCCCATTCGTTGGTCTTGCCAATATAGGCGGCGGGAAGCGCGGTGACGCGCAGCGTCGCATCGATGGTGCGCGCGAGATACTCGGCCCGTTCGACGTAGCGGGCGAGCCAATAGAGGTTTTCGGCGGTACGCGACAGCATCTCTCTACTCGTCCAGGATCCAGGTATCTTTGGTGCCGCCGCCCTGGCTCGAATTCACCACCAGGGAGCCTTCCTTCAGGGCAACGCGTGTCAACCCGCCGGGCACGATCGTGGTGCTCTTGCTGCCGGTGAGCACGAACGGCCGCAGGTCCACGTGGCGCGGCGCAAGGCCGGATGCCGTGCAGGTCGGGCACGTCGAGAGCGCCAGCGTCGGCTGCGCAATGAAGCCCTCGGGCTCGCGCTTGAGCTTTTCGCGGAAGGCTTCGATCGTCGCCTTGGTCGCCGCAGGTCCGATCAGCATGCCGTAGCCGCCGGAGCCGTGCACCTCCTTCACGACGAGTTCGCTCAAGTTATCCAGCACATAGGCGAGGTCCTTCGGCTCGCGGCAGCGCCAGGTCTGTACGTTCTTCAGAATCGGCTCCTCGCCGAGGTAGAATTTTACGATGTCCGGCATGTAGGAGTAGATCGCCTTGTCGTCGGCGATGCCGGTGCCGACGGCGTTGGCGAGCGTGATGTTGCCGGCTGCATAGGCCGACATCAGTCCGGGCACGCCGAGCGCGGAGTCGGGGCGGAAGGTGAGAGGATCGAGGTAGTCGTCGTCGACCCGGCGGTAGATCACGTCGACCCGTTTCACGCCCTCGGTCGTCCGCATGAACACTTCGTTGTTCTTGACGATGAGGTCGCGGCCCTCGACCAGCTCGATACCGAGCTTGTCGGCGAGGAAGGAGTGCTCGTAATAGGCCGAGTTGTAGACGCCCGGCGTGAGCAACGCGACGGTCGGCTCGCCGGAGGCGCTTTGCGGCGCCACCGAGCGCAAGGCGGAGAGCAGCTCGTCCGGATAGCGTTCGACCGGCGCCACCCTGTGACGGGCGAACAGGTCCGGAAACAGCCGCATCATGATCTCGCGGTTTTCCAGCATGTAGGACACGCCCGAGGGCGTACGCGCATTGTCCTCCAGCACGATGAAGTCCTCGGAATCGACCCGGACGATGTCGATGCCGGCGATGTGCACGTAGACGTCGTGCGGCACCTGCTGTCCGTTCATCTCGGGACGGAAGACCGGGTTCTGAAAGATGAGATCGTCGGGCACGATCTCGGCGCGGAGGATATCGCGGCCGTGATAGATATCGCGCAGGAACATGTTGAGTGCGCGCACGCGCTGCTTCAGGCCCTTCTCCAGCAGCGACCATTCCTTGCCGGACATGATCCGCGGGATCACGTCGAACGGGATCAAGCGCTCCGTGGACTCGGAGTCCCCATAGACCGCGAAGGTAATGCCGATGCGGCGGAAGAGGAGCTCGGCCTCTTGGCGGCGATATTCGAGCGCCTCGGGAGGCGTCTCCTTGAGCCAGCGCGCCAGCTCCTGATAGGCGGGGCGAAGGTCCCCACCGGGAATGTTCATTTCATCAAACGCGACTGCCATAGATCCCGACTTGTCTCCGCAAGGCGTTGCGCCATTCGACAGGTCGCCAAGCCTTGGTGAAGACCGCAACGTCCTGGCCATGCGGCAAGAGTGCATGACTTTCATGCGGTAGCAAGGGCCGGGCCAGCGCGATAAGCATGGGGAGAGGACATTTGCCGGGGATGGCCGGCGGCTTGCCTGAAAAAATGGCTGAGGACTGCTTATTTCGGCAGCAAAACCGCGTGACTTCAACGCGTTACCTCGGCAAAGTCGGGCCGATAGGTGAGGGACTTGAGGTATGAGCGAGATCGTCACGGCGGGTATTCTGGTCATTGGGGACGAAATCCTGTCCGGCCGGACCAAGGACAAGAACATCGGCTTCATCGCCGAATACCTGACCAATATCGGCATCGACCTGAAGGAGGTCCGGGTCGTCTCCGACGACGAGCCCGACATCATTGCCGCGTTGGATGCACTGCGGCATCGATACACCTATGTCTTCACCACAGGCGGCATCGGGCCGACCCATGACGACATCACCGCTGATAGCGTCGCCAAGGCGTTCGGCGTCGGCATCGACCATCACCCGGAGGTGGTCGCCCGTTTCCGCGAGCGCTGGAGCGAGCAGGACCTCAACGAGGCCCGCCTGCGCATGGCCCGCATCCCTGACGGTGCCGAATTGATCCAGAGCGCGACCATCCTCGCTCCCGGCTTCAAGATCGGCAATGTCATCGTGATGGCGGGCGTGCCCTCGATCATGCAGGCGATGATGGACATCGTCTCGCCCAAGCTGAAATCGGGCGTGCGCATGCTCTCCGAATCGATCCGCGCCAATGCGCGGGAAGGCGACATCGGCGGCCCGCTGCGGGCGATTGCCGTCGAACATCCCGACACCATCATCGGCAGCTATCCCTTCATGGATGAAGAGCAGAAGCCGAACACCAATCTGGTGGTGCGCTCGCGCGATGCGGACAAGCTCGCAGCCGCAATGGCGGCCGTGAAGGAAATGCTGGCGGGATTGAACATCACCCGCTAGCAACCTAGCTGCCGGCAGGCGAAGCAGGAGACGACAATGGCTGGTGAAGCACCGGAACTAAGTGCGGAAGAACGGGCGGGCCGCCCCTTTCCGGTGTCGTGGGACCAGTTCCACCGGGATTGCCGGGCACTGACCTGGCGGCTCAACGAGGTTGGTCCGTTTCATGCGGTGATCGCGATCACCCGCGGCGGCCTGGTGCCGGCCGCGATCGTGGCGCGCGAGTTGGGTGTGCGCGTGATCGATACGGTCTGCATCGCCAGCTACGACCACGACAAGCAGGGCGACCTCAAAGTGCTGAAGGGCATCTCCGAAGACGTGATGAAGCTCGGCGGCGGCACCGGCAAGGGGCTCCTGATCGTCGACGATCTCGTCGACACCGGCAAGACCGGCAAGCTGGTGCGCGCGATGCTGCCCGACGCGCATTTCGCCACCGTCTACGCCAAGCCGAAGGGGCGTCCCCTGGTCGACACCTTCATCACGGAAGTCTCGCAGGACACCTGGATCTTCTTCCCCTGGGACACCGCGCTGTCCTATCACCCGCCGCTTCGCGACGGGGCGGCGTGATTATCGCCGCCATTGCGAGCGCAGCGAAGCAATCCAGAAATGTGTCCGCGGAAACAGTCTGGATTGCTTTGCTGCGCTCGCAATGACGGGCGGAGGCCGGCATGCCGCTGCAAAACCGCGTCACGCCGACCGGCGAGATCATCGCGACACCACATCGCGGGATGTTCACCGGCAACCGCGGCATCATCCATGACCCCGCAACGAAGACGCTGCTGAAGAAGCGCTGGTCGTCGCCGGCCTGGATCGTTTGCCTGTGTGAATTCCGCGGCTGGCGGCGGCCCGTGATGGCGCGGCGGAGCTGGACCGAGCTGTTCTTTCTCGACGAGGCCACGGCCTTTGCCGCAGGCCACCGTCCCTGCTTCTTCTGCCGCCGCGATGACGCCAAGCGCTTTCGCGTTGCGTGGGAGACGGGCAATGATGTAAGCAGCATCAGCGCCAAAGCGATGGATGCAGTGCTGCATCGGGAACGGCTCGATCGTGGCAAGAAGCGGCTGCACGCGCTGCCGATGCCGCTCGCGGAATTGCCCGACGGCGCGATGGTGCAACAGGGCGATGACTGCTTCCTCGTCGCGCAGCGCAAGGCGCTGCTGTGGTCACCCGCGGGCTACGTCCCGCATACGAGCGCCCTCGATCACCCGATGCTGTTGACGCCGCCTTCGACGCTGCGCGCGATCATCGCTGGATATCAGCTCCTACTGCATCCAAGCGCGCGCGGCTAGCGCATCGGCTTGCCGTCTTCATCCACCGTCGTCCGTGCATCGCGCAACGCCCATTCGCGGATCACCTGGCGGCACCGTGTCAGCTCGGCTTCGCTCGCAGCATTCGCATCCTTCGACGTACGCTCCACGACTGCTTTGCAATTGAGAAGCACGGAACGATCCTCTGCACGCGCAGGCAGCGCGAATGCTGCAAGCGCTGCAATGGTGAACGCCAGACGGATCACCGCCTTAACCCAGCTTCTCGCGGGCCAGCGCGGCACCGGCGCCGAGCGCCATCAGCTTGGCTTCGGCGATCTCGCGCCGCATCGGCGCCATGCCGCAATTGGTGGTGGCGATGATGTTGCTCTTGGGTACGAATTTCGACACCGCGTCGATCACCTGCACGACGTCCTCGGCGGTCTCGACCGTGTCGCTGGCGACGTCGATCACGCCGGCCTGCACGATCTTGCTCTTGAGCAGGGCAAGCAGGTCGAGCGGCACCTTCGAGTTGCGGCACTCGATCGCGACCTGCTGGATCGGGCTGGCGTCGATCGCGGGAAAGATCTGCTCGTATTGCCTCCATTGCGCGCCGAGCGTTTCCTTCCAGTCGGTGTTGGCCTTGATGCCGTAGCCGTAGCAGATGTGCACGGCGGTGGCGCAGGTCAGGCCCTGCGCGGCGCGCTCGAGCGCCTTGATGCCCCAGTCGTTGACCTCGTCCATGTAGACGTTGAAGGCGGGCTCGTCGAACTGCACGAGATCGACGCCGTCGGCCTGGAGCGCCTTGGCTTCCTCGTTCAGGAGTTCGGCGAATGCAAAGGCCATCTTGACGCGATCGCCATAGTAGCGATCGGCAATGGTGTCGATGATCGTCATCGGGCCGGGCAGGGTGAACTTGAGCTTCTTCTTGGTATGCGTCCGCGCAACGCGCGCCTCGTCTGCGTGGACGCGGCTCTTCAGCCGGAGCGGGGCCACGACCTGCGGCACCATCGCCTTGTAGCGATCCTTGCGGATGCCCATCTCGACCTTGTGGGCGAAGTCGATGCCCTCGATCTTCTCCAGGAAACCGTGGACGAAATGCTGCCGGGCCTGCTCGCCCTCGGTAACGATGTCGATGCCGGCGTCCTCCTGGACCTTGACGGCAAGCATCGTCGCATCGCGCTTGGCACGGACGAGCTCGTCGCCTTGCGACTTCCAGGGCGCCCAGAGCATGTTGGGTTCGGCGAGCCATTCCGGCTTCGGCAAGGAGCCGGCGATCGTGGTTGGAAACAGCATGGCGGCCCTCTCGGCGGGTTATGATTGCGCCCCTTCCTGCCATGTCTTAACGTCGAGGTACAGAACAACAAAAGTCGCCTGAAACCGGCGGCGCCGGACCGGAAACGCCATGATCGAATTCTTCTTCGACTGTTCCAGCCCCTGGACCTATCTTGCCTTCCACAACATCCAGCCGCTGGCCAGGGAGGTTGGCGTGGAGATCATCTGGCGGCCGATCCTGGTGGGCGGCATCTTCAATACGGTCAACCCAAGTGTCTATGCGCAGCGTGAGACACCGGTGCCGCTGAAGGCGCGCTACATGAAAAAGGATCTTTCCGACTGGTCCCGTTCGGCCGGTCTCGCGATCAAGATGCCGCCGACGGTGTTTCCGGTGAACAGCGTGAAAGCGATGCGCGGCTGCGTCTGGCTCGGACAGGAAACGGTGCCTTTCGCCACGGCGGTATTCGAGGCCTATTGGGGCGAGGACAAGGACATCTCGCAGGACGCAGTGCTCGCCGAGATCTGCAGGAAGGTCGGCGTCGACGAGCAGAAATTCTTCGCCGGCATTTCCGGGCAGGGGATCAAGGACCAGCTCAAGGCCAACACCGAAGAGGTCGTCGCCCGCGGCGGCTTTGGCTCGCCGACGATCTTCGTCGGCAAGACCGACATGTATTTCGGCAATGACCGCCTGCCGTTGATCCGCGAGGCGCTGCTGCGCGGCAAGGCGAGCGCGGCCTGATGGTGCGGGCTGTCGTCTGCCGCACGCTCGGCGCGCCCGAAGCGTTGCAGCTCGAAGAGTTTCCGTCGCGCGACCTGAAGCCGGGCGAAGTGCGCGTCGCGGTCCGTGCCGCGGGCCTGAATTTCCCCGACGTGCTGATGGCGGCCGGCGAATACCAGCTCAAGCCCGAGTTGCCGTTCACGCCGGGGATGGAGGCGGCCGGCGACGTGACCGAGGTCGGCGCAGAGGCGGGCGGTGTCGCCGTCGGCGACAAGGTCATCGTCAAGATGCGGCACGGCGCCTTCACGGATGAAGCGGTGGTGATCCCGTCGCAGCTCACGCCGATGCCATCGACGTTCGACTATGCGGAAGCTGCGACCTATCTCGCCGGGCACGGCACCGCCTATCACGCGCTGATCGATCGCGGCCGGGTTGCGCCGGGCGAGGTGCTGCTTGTGCATGGCGCCGGCGGCGGCGTGGGCCTTGCTGCCGTCGAGATCGGCAAGATGCTGGGGGCGACCGTGATCGCGACCGCGTCCAGCGACGAAAAGCTCGCAATCGCCAAGGCGCGCGGCGCCGATCATCTCGTGCGCTACGACCGCGAGCCGTTTCGTGATGCCGTCAAACGTATCACCGACGGTCGCGGTGCCGACGTGGTGTTCGATCCCGTTGGCGGCGAAGTGTTCGAGAGCTCGATGCGTTGCATCGCCTGGGGCGCGCGGCTGCTGGTGATCGGCTTCACCGGCGGCATCGGCTCGGCGAAAACCAATCTCTTGCTGATCAAGGGCGCCAGCGTGCTCGGCGTGCGCGCCGGTGAGGCGGTACGGAAAAATCCCGCGCTCGGCGAGGTGCGCCTGAAGGCGTTGCTCCAATGGGCGGAGGAGGGCAAGCTGCGCCCCAACGTCTCGCACCGCCTGCCGCTGGAGGACTATGCGAAGGCCATGCGGCTGCTGATCGATCGCAAGGCGATCGGGCGCGTGGCGTTGGTGATGCAGTGACCGTGCCGTAGGGTGGATTAGCCGAAGGCGTAATCCACCACCTCGGTGACCGCGGATCAGAAAGTGGTGGGTTACGCTTCGCTAACCCACCCTACGAAGCTACTTGTATTCCCGTTCCGTCCACCACGGGAAATAGTCCGGCATATCGCTCGATACCTTGTTCTTGAACTGCGCAGGGCGCTTTTCCAGGAACGACACAACGCCTTCCTTCACATCATCCGAGCGGCCGCGGGCGTAGATGCCGCGGCTGTCGACCTTGTGGGCTTCCATCGGATCGTCGGCGCCCATCATGCGCCACATCATCTGGCGGATCAGCGCCACCGACACCGGCGCCGTCTTCGCCGCAAATTCCTTGGCGAGCGCGCGGGCGGTGGGCAGCAGATCATCGGGAGCTACAACCTTGCTGACGAGACGACCGGCGAGGGCTTCCTGCGCCGGGAAGACGCGGCCGGAATAGCACCATTCCAGCGCCTGCGAGATGCCGACGATGCGCGGTAGGAACCAGCTCGAGGCGGCCTCCGGCACGATGCCGCGCTGGGAGAACACGAAGCCGAAGCGCGCGGCGTCGGATGCGATGCGGATGTCCATCGCGAGCTGCATCGTGACGCCGATGCCGACCGCGGGACCGTTCACCGCGGCAATCACCGGCTTCAGGCATTTGAAGATGCGCAGTGTCACCTGACCGCCGCCGTCGCGCACCTGGGAGTCGCTGTAGTCGACCTTGCCGTCGGCGAGGCGCTTCACCGGCCCGCGCCGTGCGTCGCGATCGAAGGTGTCGGCGCCCGACGAAAGGTCTGCGCCCGCGCAAAAACCTCGGCCGGCGCCTGTAACGATGATGGCGCGGACGTCGTCGTCCTTGTCGGCGGCGTCGAACGCGTCGATCAGCTCTCCCTGCATTTGCGCGTTGAAGGCGTTGAGCTTGTCGGGGCGGTTCAGCGTGATGGTCAGGATCTGCTCGGCGATCTCGTATTTGATCGTCTCATACGCCATGGTGGTTTCCTTCCCTCTCCTGAATTCCGTCTCAAAAAGACGTCATGCACGGACGCCAACGTCCGTCTTGCGCGGACTGGGCATGTGGTGGCCAAGCTCTACTTCGCCGGCGGGCCGGGCCAGGGCTTCTGCGGCCCGCGCAGGCTCTCAAAAGCCTTGGCCATGCCAAGCACGCCGATATCGTCGAAGCGGCGGCCGACGATCTGCACGCCGATGGGAAAACCCTTGGCGTCGAAGCCGCCGTTGATGGAGATCGCCGGATTCTCAGACATATTCCACGGTACGGTATAGGCGATGTGTTCGAACGGCTTCATGGGATCGTTGGTCGGCGAGGCCCACTCGGCCGGATAGTTCACGTTCGGCGCGGTCGGCGAGATCACATAGTCGAGCTCGCAGAACAGCTTTGATGCCGCTGCCCGGATGGCCATGGTCTGGTTGAAGCCACGGATGACATCGACGCCAGACAGTTTCGCGCCAGACTCGCCCCACTTGAAAATGTAGGGCAGCACCTTTGCCTGTTCGGCGGGCGTCAGCTTCGACAGATCGTCCCACATCCGCGCGCGCCAAAAGTTGTCGAGGCCGTCGAGCATCTCGCGCGTGAGGATGCCGTCAACTTCGGTGACGACCGCACCGGCGGACTCGAATGCCTTGGCCGCCTTCACCGCGACCTCGCGCACCGGTTTCTCCAGCGCCAGGCCAACGCCGGGATCGAGCATCAATCCGATGCGGAGTTTGCGCGGGGATTTCTCCAGCCCCTTCCAGTTGAGGGGCTCCGCGGGCAGGCTCGTGCCGTCGCGCCGGTCGGGTTTTGCGATCGCGCTCATCATCAGCGCGCAATCGTCGACGGTACGGGTCATGGGACCAGCGACGCGGCCGACATAGGCGGGATCGATCGGCACGCGGCCGAAGCTCGGCTTCAATCCGACGAGACCGCACCAGCCCGCGGGCAGGCGGACCGAGCCGCCGATATCGGTCCCGAGATGCAGCGGCCCATAGCCAGCCGCCGCAGCGGCGCCCGCGCCGGCGCTGGAGCCGCCGGGGTTCTTGGAGAGGTCCCAGGGATTGCGCGCGAGCGCATGGAAAGAGGACAGCCCCGAGGACAGCATGCCGTAGTCGGGCATGGTTGTCTTGGCGAAGATGATCGCACCGGCCTCGCGCAGCCTCGCGGCGGGTGGTGCGTCCTTTTCGGCCGGCACGAGCTTGACGCTCGCCGCGCCCAGCGGCACCGGCACGCCTTTGGTCGCGATGTTGTCCTTCACCGTCACCGGCACGCCGTCGAGCGCGCCGGAGGGCTCGCCTCCGGACCAGCGCGCGGTCGAGGCCTTCGCGGCCTCGCGCGCGCCGTCCGGATCGAATGCATAGAGCGCCTTGAGGTGCGGCTCCCAAGCTGCGACGTGCGCGAGCACGTCTTCCAGCACCTCGCTCGGCGAGAACTGCTTGGCGCGATAGCCCGCGATCAGATCGACCGCGGAGAGATCGTGCAGCGAGGTGACTTCCTCTTCGACGCTCTTTTTATGCATGGGCACCCACCGGCATACGGGTCTCGATGATCCGGGCGAACATGCTGGCACCGATCGGCAGGATCTTGTCGTCGAGCACGAAGCCGGGATTGTGCACGGGCACCGAGCCGTCGTGGCCGACCCAGAAATAGGCGCCGGGAATGGTTTGCAGCATGTCGGCAAAATCCTCGCTGCCCATCTTCGGCTGGGCACGGGTAATCACCTTGGAAGGATCGACGACGGTGCGCGCAACGTCTTCGACCACCTTGGACTGCTCGACCTGGTTGACCAGCACATCGAAGGTGTCGCGGATGTCGACGTCGATCGCGCACTGATAGGCGCTCGCGATGCCGGCGCAGATCGTGCGGATGCGTTCGCTGATCAGGGTGCGGACTTCTTTCGAGAAAGTGCGGATGGTGCCGCAAAGATGCGCGTCGCCGGGGATGACGTTGTACGCCGAACCGGCATGAATCTGCGTGATCGAGACCACTGCGGCCTGCAGCGGCTCGACATTGCGGCTGACGATGGTCTGGATCGCCTGCGCCAGCGTGGTCGCGATGATCACGGCGTCCTTGGAGCGCTCCGGCATCGCGCCATGCGCGCCGTAGCCGGTGATGCGGAGATCGAAGAAGTCGGCGCTGGCCATCGCGGGGCCGGGCAGGATCGCGATCTCGCCGTGGTTGAGGTCGGGCGCGTTGTGCAGGCCGTAGAGCTCGTCGCAGGGAAATTTCTCGAACAGCCCGTCCTTGATCATCGCGCGGGCGCCGCCGAGGCCTTCCTCGGCCGGCTGGAAGATCAGGTGCACTGTGCCGTCGAAATTCTTGGTTTCGGCGAGGTAGCGCGCGGTGCCGAGCAGCATGGTGGTGTGGCCGTCATGGCCACAGCCGTGGAAGCGGCCGGGGATTTTCGAACTCCATTTTAGATTGGTGTTCTCCTCCATTGGCAGCGCGTCCATGTCGGCACGAAGCCCGATACGCTTGCCGCTCGAACCCTTGCCTTTGATGACGCCGATCACGCCGGTGCCGCCGAGACCACGATGCACCTCGATGCCCCAGCTCTTCAGCTTGTCCGCGACGATGCCGGAGGTGCGCACTTCCTCGAAGCCGATTTCCGGATGGGCGTGCAGGTCGCGCCTGATAGCAGTGAGTTCGTCGGCATAGCCGTCGATGCGCTCGATTGTGGGCATGTGTTCTGTCCAGTTAGCGTGAGGAAGGAGTGAAAACCGGGCCGTTCGGCTTGATGCGGATGCCCGGCCGCAGGCGCGTCCACGGCAGCGTAGCCGTGTCCGCGGGCATCGCGCCGGGGGCAGCGCAGATCATCAGCTTTTCCGCGATCGGCTCGAAATCGGCGCGGAAATGCACCGAGCTCTTGTTGACCAAAATCTTCTCTTCGGTCGGCTCGATGCCGACATAGCGATACATCGCCTGATCGGCGAGCTGCGCCTTGTGCGAGCTCACGACAATTCGGACGTCGCCGATGCGAAGGCAGGCGGACGGGCCCATCTCCATCTCGCGGCCGCCATAGTAGGGCCCGGGCGCGATGAAGCGGCCGTCGGAAAGTTTTTCGACGACGAAGGTCTCACGATAGGGCTCGTCGCCGGGAATGCCGGACTTGCCGCCGAGCGACAGCGTCACGGTGGCGCCGGCGCCGGCTGCATGTGCGGCCTTGGCCGATTCCGGATCATAGATCGCGCCGGTCGCGGCGCTGGCCTTGTTGCGGACCAGCGCGCGCAGCATGCCGGTGGTGTCGGAACCGCCGCCCGCGCCGGGATTGTCCTGGGTGTCGGCGATGATGATCGGCTTGCTTGCGCCCTTCGAGAGTTCCATCGCGTGGCGCACGCCGTCGTCGGGTGACCAGATCTTGCCGTCGAAATCGTCCTCGTGGCTTTCGATCAGCTTCACGATCGCATCCGCCGTGCGGTCGGCATCGGCTTGCGTCTTGCCATAGGCGAACACGCTCGGCCCGCAATCGCGGAAGTCGGCGGCGGGGAAGCCGGGCGCGAAGGACAGCGTCGGAACCGCGTCGCTCTCCAGCGCCGCAAGCTTTTCATAGATGCCCTTGGTGGGCTGATCGTTGGTGCATTGCCAGCTGATCGGGATCAAGAACGGCAATTGCCGGAAGGCCTTTGCGAAACGCTGCTTTGTCTTCAGAAGCAATGTGAGATGTTGCGCGCAGGCGCGGCCGGTCTCGGCCATGTCGACATGGGGATAGGTGCGGTAGGCGATCAGCGCGTCCGCATGCTCCATCATCTCGGGCGTGACGTTGGCGTGCAGGTCGAGGCTCGCGACAAGCGGAATGTCCTTGCCGATGACGCGGCGCACGCGCGCGAGAATCTCGCCTTCGCCGTCGTCGAGATGTTCCGTGACCATCGCGCCGTGCAGATCGAGATAGACGGCGTCGATCGGGCCGGCGGCTGCAATGCCATCAACCATGACCTTCACGATGCGCTCGAAGGCATCCCGGGTGACATGCGCTGAGGGGCTCGCGCCGCAGGCAATCGTCGGAACGAGTTCCCAGCCGTGGGTCTCGGCCCTGTCGACGAAACCGGCGAGGCCGACATTGATTCGGCGCATCACCTTCAGCACGTCGGGACCTTGCGTCATCGCCGGCCAGCCGCCGCCGTGCTGGAAGTCCGCGAAGGTCGCCTTCGTCGGAGCGAAGGTGTTGGTCTCGTGCAGGAAGCCGCCGACGGCGATACGTATCATCAACTCAAGCCCAGCAATTGAAAGTGCGCGACGTTAGCCCTGTGCTTGCGGCGAGAGCAAGCCGGGAAGCAATCGCGCCATGCATAGGGTCAGATCGTTTTGGGAATGCTGCGGATGGGGTGTTAGTTGGAGCCAAAGACGTCACCAAGTTCTCGGGGTCGTCCCGGCGAAGGCCGGGACCCATAACCCCAGGGAGCAGTTTGGCGAAGATTGGATGTTTGGGATAAGCGCCACACGCGATAGATAGATCACGCGGTATGGGTCCCGGCCTTCGCCGGGACGACGCCGGAGCATGCTGCTATGCCGTGGCCGCCACGCCCTCCGACACCGGCCGGAAGTTCGCAAAATCCCAGCCGCGGCCCGGCGCTGCCTCGAGCAGGGCTCTGGTGTACGCCTCCTTCGGATGCGTCAGCACTTCGGCGGCCGGGCCCTGCTCGACGACGCGGCCGTGCTGCATCACCACGACCTCGTCGCAGATCTGCGCTGCGACGCGCAGATCGTGAGTGATGAACAGGATGGCGATGCCGAGCCGCTTCTGGATCTCGTCGAACAGTTCCAGCACCTGCGCCTGCACGGAGACGTCGAGGGCGGAGACCGCCTCGTCCGCGACCAGCACGTCGGGATCGAGCGCGAGCGCGCGGGCGATCGCAATGCGCTGACGCTGGCCGCCGGAGAACTGGTGTGGATAGCGCCCGACCGCATCGGCGGGCAGGCCGACCAGCTCGAGCAACTCGCGGGCACGCTTCATTGCGTCGGCATGCGACACGCCGTAATTGATCGGGCCTTCCGCGATGCTTTCGCCGACGGTGACACGCGGGTTGAGCGAGCGGTAGGGGTCCTGGAACACGATCTGGATCTTCTTCCGATGCGGCTGCAACAGCCGCCGCGAGATGTCCGAGATCTCGCGGCCGGAAAGGCGCACGCCGCCGGAGGTCGGGTCGATCAGGCGGACGATGCAGCGCGCCACGGTCGATTTGCCCGAGCCGCTCTCGCCGACGATGCCGAGCGTACGGCCCTTGCGCAGCGTCAGCGTGACCTTGTCGGCGGCGACGACTTCGCGGCCTTTACCGAAGAACGCGCGCTCGCGGTAGACCTTCCCAAGCTCGTTGGCTTCCAGCACCACCGGTTCCTTGGTCTCAGGCCGCGCCGCGCGCGGCACCAGGCTCGGCACTGCGGAGAGCAGGTTGCGGGTGTACTCCATGGTCGGATTGCGCAGGATGGAATCCAGCGTTCCGGTCTCGACCAATCGGCCCTGCCGCATCACCGCAACGCGGTCGGCGATTTCGGCGACCACGCCCATGTCGTGGGTGATGAACAGCACGGCGGTGCCGTGATCGCGCTGGAGGTCGCGGATCAGGGTCAAAATCTGCTTCTGCGTTGTGACGTCGAGCGCGGTGGTCGGTTCGTCCGCAATGAGCAGCTTCGGTTCGAGCACGAGTGCCATCGCGATCATGATGCGCTGGCGCTGACCGCCGGAGAGACGGTGAGGGTAGGAGGCGAAGATGCGCTCGACCTGGGGCAGGCGCACCTGCTCCATCATGTCGAGGATGCGCTTCTTGCGCGCCTTCGCATCGAGTTTGGTGTGCGCGCGCAGGACTTCGTCGATCTGGCGGCCGACCGGCATCACCGGATTGAGTGCCGTCATCGGCTCCTGGAAGATCATCGCCATCCGGGTCGCGCGGAGTTGCCGCAGGCGGCGGTCGGTCGCGGTGAGAATCTCCTCGCCGACCAGCTTGACGCTGCCGCCGGTCGGAATCAGCGTGCCCTTCGGCAGCAGACCCATCGTGGTCAGCGAGGTCACCGACTTGCCCGAGCCGCTTTCGCCGACGAGGCACAGCGTCTCGCGCTCGTGCACCTGGATCGAGATGCCGTCGATGATGTTTGCGGCATTCGGCTTCTTGCCGACGGAGACGACGAGGTTGTTGATGTCGAGGATCGGGCTGGTCATCACTTGATCGGTCATCATTTGCCTTCCCGCTGCTTCATGCGCGGATCGAGTGCGTCGCGGGCGGCGTCGCCGATCAAATTGATGCTGAGGATGGCGATCGAGAGCAGCAGGCCCGGCCAGAAGATCAGCGTCGGCTTGAGCTGGAAGTACTGACGGCCCTCGGCCATGATGTTGCCCCAGGTCGGCGTTTCCGGCGAGATGCCGGCGCCGAGGAAGGAGAGGATGGCCTCGGTGAGGATCGCGGACGCGCAGACGTAACTGCCCTGGACGATCAGCGGTGCGATCGTGTTCGGCATCAAATGCCGCCACATGATCTTCGGCAGGGATGAGCCGACCGAGATCGCCGCTTCAACATAGGGCTCTTCGCGCGCCGATAGCACGACCGAACGCACCAGGCGTGCCACGCGCGGAACTTCGGGGATCGTAATCGCGATCAGCACGGTCCAGAGGCTGGCGCCGGACAGCGACACCACGGCGATTGCCAGCAGGATGCTCGGCATCGCCATCAGGCCGTCCATGATTCGCATCATGACGGAATCGACCAGCTTGAAGAAGCCGGAGACCAGGCCGATCGCCAACCCAATGACGATCGACATGATCGCTGAGCCGATGCCGATCAGAAGCGAGATGCGTCCGCCATACATGACGCGCGACAGCAGGTCGCGGCCATAGGCGTCGGTGCCGAGCAGGAATTGCGCGGAAGAGGGCTTCAGTCGCTGCGAGGGCGCAAGCTGGATCGGATCATACGGCGCGATCAACGGCGCCAGGATCGAAATCAGCACGACCAACGCCAGGCAGATGGTCGCTGCCGCGATGATCGGCGTCGAGGTCAGGAATCCGAGGCGCGGCCGCAGCGGCGACGTGATCGGGATGGACGACTGGGGAAGGGTATCGACCGACATTCTTGTTGTTATCCTTAGCCCTAGTACCGGATCCGGGGATCGAGCAGCGTGTAGGCGACATCGATCAGGAGATTGACGACGACATAGATCAGCGACGTCAGCAGGATCATCGCCTGGATCACCGGATAGTCGCGTGCCAGCACCGCATCCACCGTAAGGCGCCCGATGCCGGGGATGTTGAACACGCTCTCGGTGACGACCACGCCGGAGATCAAAAGCGCAAAGCCGGTACCGATCACCGTGATCACGGGCACCGCGGCGTTGCGTAGCGCATGACGCATCATCACGGCGACTTCGTTGATGCCTTTCGCACGCGCGGTGCGGACGTAGTCCTCGCCGAGCACGTCGAGCATCGCCGCGCGCGTCATGCGCGCGATCAATGCGATGTAGATAAAGGACAGCGCGCAGGTGGGCAGGATGATGCGCTCGAAGAACGGCCCAAAACCGTTCGAGATGCTGCGGAAGCCCTGCACAGGCACCCAGCGCAGGTCGATCGCGAAGACCTCGATCAGGACATAGCCGACCACGAACACCGGCACCGAGAAGCCGAGCACCGACAGGCCCATCACGAAGCGATCGATCCAGGTGCCGTGCTTCCACGCCGCGATCACGCCCAGGGGAACAGCGACGATGACGGCGAGGATGATGGTCGACAGCGCGATCGAGATCGACGGCTCGACCCGCTGGCCGATCATCTTCATCACCGGAAGGTTGGAGATGAGTGACGTTCCGAGATCGCCATGCAGCAGCTTGTTCAGCCACGTGATGAACTGCACGATCAGCGGCTCGTTGAGACCGAGCGAGGTGCGGATCCGCTCGAGCCGCTCCGGCGTGGCGTTGTCGCCGGCAAGAATGGCGGCGGGATCGCCCGGGGTGAGGCGGAGCAGGAGGAAGACGAACAGCGCCACCACGCCCATCACAGGCACGGCGGCGAGAATTCGGCGAAGGAGATATCCGAGCAAGTTGGATCCCGTCAGATTAGAGTCAAATCAGAGACAGCGGCTGGAGCCTGGGGTTCTGCCATCAGCCTAACATTTCAGCAATTCCCATGCCATCCGGGCCACGGTTTTTGCAGTGCGGTCACCTGGTTTTGGTGACCTGGCCCGGTTTGGGTGACGTGGCTTGCCCCATTACTCGAGAGTCGCGAGCAGCCCCGCCATGAGCCGGCCGCGTTCGGCTAGACTTTCGACCTCGATATACTCTTCGAGCGTGTGGCCGTTGCCGCCACGCACGCCCAGGCCGTCGAGAGTCGGGATGCCCATTGCGCCGGTGAAATTGCCGTCGGAGCCGCCGCCGGCGCTCGCATGCGGCAGTTCCGCGCCGAGCGACCTGGCGATCCCGCGCGCCTTTTCATAAAGCGCCATGGTGCCGGCATCGGGCTCCCAGACCGGACGTGTCACGCCGCGCGTCACCTTGAAGGTGACGTCATTGGTTGTCCCGGAGAGCGCCAGCATCCTCTCGACGCCACGATCGAGGTCGGCTTGGCGCTTTGCCATCGAAAGCGCTTCGCCGGTGGCGGTCGTGGCAACGCAATTGACCCATTGCCCCCCGTGCACGACGCCGACCGAAAACGTGCAGTCCTCGCCCGTCATCGCGTCGATGGCGAGGATTTGCCGCGCCATCTCGCGAATCGCCGAGCGGCCCGCCGACAAGGTCGCGCCGGCGTGGCTGGGCCTGCCGGTCGCCTCGAGATTGAACCGCGCGATGGCGTAACGTCCGGTGGTGACGCCGTTGTCAGCGCGGCCGGGCTCGGGCACCAGCACATATTTGTTGCGCGCGGCTTCCGCCTCGATGATGTCGCGCGTCGAGGGGGTGCCGACTTCCTCGTCGGGCGTGAACAGCACGGTGATCGGCAGCGGCGTCGTGAACGAGGCGCGGGCCAGTTGGCGGATCGCTTCCAGCGAAAGATAATTGCCGCCCTTCATATCGTAGATGCCGGGTCCGTAGCACTTGCTGCCCTCGCGCCGCCATTTCAGCTTCTCGATGGTGCCCGTGGGGTGGACGGTATCCATATGTCCGGCAATCAGGATGCCGGGCTCGCCTTGCTTCGGATGCGGAAAGCGTGCCCGGATCACGCCGCCAAAACCCTGGCGACCGGCGATGCGCTCGATCGTCGCACCCATGATCGCCATCTCCCGCGCCGCGATATCGAGCATGCGGTTCACGGCGCTGGCGTCCCAGGTCGGGCTTTCGCATTCCACCCAGCCGCGCAGGCCCTGGAGCATCGCTTCGGAATCGAAAGGAAGATTGGCTGGATTCATCTCAATGTCTCTCGGGCTTCGGAACATGGAACGCGGATTGCATTGCCGTGGAGCAGGACAGGCGGAGAGCGTTGTAGAGCCAAACCGATCCTTGTGGAGCCCGTGCGCGCGCCGCTTGGGCTTGCAGCGAAACCGGATTGACGCGCTCGGCACTGTCTGCAAGTCTCGAAAGATAAAGGCATTGCATGAGGTTAGTTCGCCTAAAGAACGAACCGGATGCTCAATCGATAACCTGCCTTTGAACAGTTTCACGTCAGGAGAACTTTTTATGTTTAAGTTGATGCGCCGGGGGCCTCGCGCGTTCGCCTCCAAACTTGCGCTGTCGGTCGTCGCGCTTTCGACCGCACTGGCCTCGCCGGTGCTTGCGGCCGGCAAGACCATCACGGCGGTGATGCATTCGGATCTGCGCATCATCGATCCGATCTTCACCACGGCCTACATCACGCGCGACCATGGCTACATGATCTACGACACGCTGGTGGCGCCCGATTCGAACTTCAAGATCCAGCCGCAGATGGCGGACTGGAAGATCTCCGACGACAAGCTCACCTACACGTTCACGCTACGCGACGGCCTGAAGTGGCATGACGGTGCGCCGGTCACGGCGGAGGACTGCGTTGCCTCACTCAAGCGCTGGGCCGCAGTCGACGGCATGGGGCAGAAACTGCTCGACTTCACTGCGAGCATCGAAGCGACCGATGCCAAGACCATCACGCTGAAGCTGAAGGAGCCCTACGGCCTCGTGCTCGACTCGATCGGCAAGCCGTCCTCCCGCGTTGCCTTCATGATGCCGAAGCGCCTCGCCGAGACGCCGCCGGACAAGCAGATCCCCGAGCAGATCGGCTCGGGTCCTTTCAAGTTCGTGCAGTCGGAATTCCAGCCGGGCGTGAAGGCGGTCTACGTCAAGAACACCGACTACATGCCGCGCAAGGAGCCGTCGAGCTGGACCTCCGGCGGCAAGGTGGTGAAGGTCGACCGCGTCGAGTGGATCACCATGCCGGACTCGCAGACCGCGGTGAACGCGTTGCAGTCGGGCGACATCGACTTCATGGAAAATCTGCCCTACGACATGCTGCCGTTGCTTGAGGCGAACAAGGAAATCACCATCGAGGTCTCCAACAAGTTCGGTTTCCAGACGCTCGGCCGGATGAACTTCCTTCATCCGCCGTTCGATAATGTCAAAGTGCGCCGTGCTGCCTTTCTGGCGATAAACCAGAAGGACGTTCTCGACGCGCTCGTCGGCAACGCCAAATATCAGAAGATTTGTGGTGCCTTCTTCGTGTGCGATACGCCGTTCGCGACCGAAGTCGGCGGGGAGACGCTGGTGAAGGGCAACGGCATGGCCGAAGCCAAGAAGGCGCTCGCCGAGTCCGGCTATGACGGCACCCCGATCGTGATCATGGCCCCCGGCGATGTCACCACGCTGAAGGCGCAGCCGATCGTTGCGGCTCAGTTGCTGCGTGAGGCAGGCTTCAAAGTCGACCTGCAAGCGACCGATTGGCAGACGGTGGTGAGCCGCCGCGCCAGCCAGAAGCCTCCGAAGGAGGGCGGCTGGAACATGTTCTTCACGAACTGGGTCGCAGCCGACGTCTCCAACCCGATCGCCAATCTCTCGATCGGCGGCCAGGGCAAGAAGGGCTGGTTCGGCTGGGCCGAGAACGCCAAGATCGAAAAGCTCAAGGACGACTTCGTTCGCGCCGCCTCGCTCGACGATCAGAAGAAGATCGCTGCTGACATCCAGAAGGAAGCCTATGAGCAGGTGATCTACATCCCGCTGGGGCAGTATCTCCTGCCGAGCGGCTGGCGCAAATCGCTGACCGGCGTGCTCGACGGTCCCGCGACCCCGTTGTTCTGGAACGTCGACAAGTCGGAGTAGCGCAAAGGCTCCTGGTCTGAAAAGAGAAACGGCGCCGTGGATCTCTCCACGGCGTCGTTTCCATGAGGCGGTACTGGCTCGACCTCTTCTAGCAGTGGCTGTCACGCAGCTGCTCGAGCCCTTCACCTGCGAACGGCAGGCTTCTGTCCGGCTGCTGCTCAGAAACCGGTTGCCGCGGGGCGGGCCGCTCGATCTCGCGCGCGGGCTGATCGAATCTGCTCTCTTGTTCCATCTCGCCTTCCTCTCGAATGTTGCGGTACAACATCGAGAGCGCCGCCAAGTTCCTCAGCCGATGGCGCGATGATGCGGCTTGAACAGCCGTCCCCTCTCCACCACCAGCACGATCGCGAGCGCGGCGAGTGACGACACGAAGAAGCCGACCGAGAACGGCAGCAGCGTGCCGTCGAAGCTTTGTCCGATCGCCATGCCGACGGCGATGCCGATCAGCGTGGTGATCGAGCCGTAGAGCGAGGACGCAGTGCCGGCGATGTGGCCCTGCGGCTCCATGGCGAGTGCGGTGAAGTTGGCAACCATCATGCCGAACGAGAACATCATGAGTGCCGAGAGCACCATGAACAGGGGAAGCGGCAACGCGCCGAGGCTTTCGGTCAGCAGCATCACGCCCGCCACCGCGGTGTAGAGTGTCAGCGCGCCGTGCGAGATCACGCGCATGCCGAGGGTCCCGACGAATCTTGCATTGAGGAAGCCGGCAATGGCGGTGCCGGCCGCGATCGCGGCGAAGGCGAGCGGAAAATAATGGCCGAGATGATAGATGCCGACAAAAACTTGCTGAGCCGAAAACACGTAGGCGAACAGCGCGCCCATGACGCTACCGGCGGCGAGCGCGTAGCCGAGGGTTTGGCGATGGGTCACGGTCTGCCAATAGGCCGTGAGCACGTCGGCCGGCGCAAGTGACCTGCGTTCGCTCTCAGGCAAGGTCTCCGGAAGCCGCAGCACGGACCATGCAAGCGCGAGCAGACCGTAGAGCATCAGCACGACGAAGATGCCGCGCCATTGCGTCACCAGCAGCACCGCCTGTCCGAACGAGGGGGCGATCACGGGCACGGCGATGAAAATCATCATCGCAAGCGACATCACGCTCGCCATGCGGCGGCCGACGTAACAGTCGCGCACGATCGAGGTCGCGATCACGCGCGTGGCCGAGGTGCCGAAGCCCTGCAGTGCGCGTGCCAGCAGCAGCGTTTCGAACGACGGCGCGGCAATCGCCAGCACGCTCGCCACCGCATAGACCGCCATCCCGCCAAGCAGCACCGGGCGGCGGCCGAAGCGATCCGACAGCGGACCCATGACGAACTGCCCCGCGCCAAAGCCGATCAGGAAGGTCGACAGCACCAGCTGAAGATGGTTGGCGACGGGGATATTGAAGGCCGACCCGATATTGGGCAGCGCCGGGAGCATCATATCCATCGCAAGCGGATTCAGCGCCATGATTGACGCGATCACGATAACGAATTCGGGGAAACCCATCGGTCGGTGTCCCGAGGACACCCAATCGTCGGCATTGACGTCGGACAAGAAGCTCACCTCTGATTTGAGGGACTTGTCTACCTCCAATGCTGCGTTGCACAAGCGATGTTTCGGGATGGCTGGCAGGCGGTGCAGGAGCAGGCAGAATTGATGAGGGATCAACGCTCGCGGCCGCGTCGTTCGGTGGGATCATCCGCGCAGCTCTCGTGGTGCGGGCAGCCGGAATCGAACCGGCACAGTGCTTGCGCACCGAGGGATTTTAAGTCCCTTGCGTCTACCAATTCCGCCATGCCCGCTTGATCCAACGAGATCAGTCACTTAAGTCCCTTACCGGCGGTCTGGAATTGGCGTTTGCAGGCCGGAGGGGCGGTACTTCCTTAGGCGAGCAGGCGGCACAAGGCAAAGCCTCAATCCGGACATCTGTTGTTGCTTTAGGCATTCTCAATCGACGGGGACTATTCATCCGACATGGCTGCTTTGATCCAATATCGCCTGCGTACATGCTGCGTGGCCGTCGCGCTGCTCGCGGCCGGCTTCGTGCTGTCCGGCTGCGCAGGCATGAGCGAGACCGTCGCTCCGGCATTTGCCGATCCCGCCAGGTACGAATTGTACGATTGCAAGCAGCTCGAGGGCGAGCGCAAGTCGCTCGCCAACCGAACCGGTGATTTGCAGAGACTGATGGACAAGGCACAGACCGGCGCGGGCGGCGCCGTCGTGTCGGAGCTTGCTTATCGCAACGAATACATCGCGGTACGCGGGCAGGCGCAGATGGCCGATGACGCTTGGCGCCGCAACAAGTGCCGGGAAACGCCGCCCGAGGCGACGCCGGCCGCCGCGCCGGCAGCCAATCCTGGCCCGATCAAGCCTGGCCCGAAATCGACACGAGCAGTGCGCTGAAACCAGCGCCTCGCATCAGGGCCGCCAACCGTAGATCCAGTCCTGTCGTGCCAGCATGCGTTCCGGGCCGAGCGCGCGGACCGCAAGATCGCGTGCGTAGGCCAGCGGCCCAGTGAAATGATAGATGCGGCCCTGCTGCCGCGCGGTCCGCTGCACCCGCCGCACGCGCGCCTGACGCATACGGCCGTATTGTTTCAGCGCAGCTGTGATGCCCGCGGTGCTCTCGGCGATCTCAAGACTCAAATGCTGCGCGAGCACCGCGGCGTCCTCGATCGCCATGCCGGCGCCCTGGGCTGCAAACGGCAGCATCGCATGCGCGGCGTCGCCGAGCAGCGCGACCGGCCCTTTGCTCCAGGGGCAGTCGTCAGGCACGCCGAACAGCGCCCATTTCCGCCAGCTATCGACCGTGGCGAGCATCATGCGCGCCGCTGGCGGCCAGCTCGGCGCGGCGAAGGCGTCCATCACCTCGCGGGGATCGCCGGGCGTGCTCCAGCCCGGTCTGTTCCAGGTGCCCGGCAGCACCGCGACCACGTTGATCTGGCGTCCGCCCGCGATCGGGTAGGCGACGAGATGGGCATTCGGGCCCATCCAGAGCTGGACCCGGCGCGCGGTGTAGTCCTTCGGCAGTTGCGTCGCATCGAGCGTGCCGCGCCAGGCGATCAGCCCGGAAAAGCGCGGCTGCACCTCGGGAAACAGATGCTGGCGCACCGTCGACCAGATGCCGTCGGCGCCGATCAGCGCACTGGCGAGATCGCTGCGCCGGATCGTGCCGCTGCGATGGACGACCGTCAGCCCCTTGGCGTGAGGCGCGACGTCTTCGAAGGTCGCACCAAGTTTCAGGTCGATATCGGGATGGTCGGAGACTGCGCCAGCGAGGGCGGATTGCAAATCGGCGCGGTGCACCACCCAATAGGGGGCGCCGGCGCGCGCGGCGGCGGCTTCTCCCAGCGGCATGCGCAATAGCTCGCCGCCGGCCCGCGCGCTCATGATCGAGACCGCCTCCGGGATCACGGCGCGCAGCTTGAGGCGCTCGGTGAGGCCGAGCTCGACCAGCACGCGGCTGGCATTGGGAGAGAGTTGCAGACCGGCGCCGACTTCCTCGAGCCGCTCGGCCTTTTCCAGTACCACGATGCGGAAGCCGCGGGCCGCGAGCGCAAGCGCAGCCGTCAGTCCACCTAAGCCGGCACCGGCGATGACAATTGTTCGGGAGAGCGCCACCCCTGGCCGATGGAAGCGGTCAGGCCACCTTGTCCTTCAGGACGCATTCCGGCGGACGGGCTTCGCCCGCCTTCAGGTCGGCGGCGAAACGGTACAGCGTCGAGCAGTAGGGGCAGATGATCTCGTTGTCATTGCCGAGGTCGAGGAAGACGTGCGGATGATCGAACGGAGGGTTGGCGCCCACGCACATGAACTCTTGCGAGCCGATCTCGATGACGGGGACACCGGCATCGTTGTGGAAGTGCGGGACGACATGGTCGGACATCGTACTCATCCTGGAGTGGCAATGGCGGCAGACACAATCACGACTGACGCGGCATTATTAAGGCGCCGCGGACCATACTGGCGGGTACAGATGATTGCTAGTCCAGCGGAACCGAAAGCTCCGCAATGCCCCATGCTCATTTGCTCATGCAAATTCGACACAATCTTGCGGCCTGAGAGAAGCCCTTCTTTCGTCGGGGACGTTGTGTCGCAATTTTGGCATACTATGTCTGTGGACGAGCGTAATTGCGACGAAAGACGAACCGTCAGGCGTCAACGATCTTAGGACCGTCCAGGCTCTCCGCATGAAGTGGTTGCGAATCAGCACAGCGTTGACCGGTATCGTGGCCTGCGGCTTCATGCTCGCGCAGGTAGCACCGCATGCCCGCGAGGCCGGCGCGATTCTGGCCGCCCGGGACGATCCCGCCGCGCTGTCCGAGATCAAGCTCGACGCGCTGCTGCGGCACAACGACCGCCTGATTCAGGACAACATCGAGGCCGCGCTCGCATCGGGCGATGCCGATCTCGCCGACAGTTTTGTCGCGTTGGCGCGCGACCGCAACATCGCGCTGCCTGACGACCTCCTGAGCCGTGTCAGCGACGCAGTCAAAGCCGAAAACTCCACCTCGCATTTCGCAAAACGGTTTGCCACCGGTCTCGTCACCGGCAGCGTGGACGATGTTGCGAGCCTGTCGGGAACCGTGGCCGGCGATCTCTTCGTCATCGGCGACATCAGGGACATCGTGCGCGAGGGCAAGCACCTCGCCATGGGCGAGGAGACCGATCGCCTGGTGCTGGGCCTTGCCGCCGCGGGTCTCGCGGTCACGGCCGTGACCTACGTCTCCGTTGGCGGTGCCGCGCCGGTTCGCGCCGGGCTGACGCTGGTGAAGGACGCGCGCAAGGTGGGCCGGCTTGGCGAGGGACTGGCGGCCTGGGCCGGCCGGTCCGCGCGCGAGGTCGTCGATACGCCGATGCTGCAGAACGCGGTTGCATCCGGCTCGGTGCTGCGGCCGGGCCAGACCTTGAGCGCAATCAAGGCAGCGTTCCGCGCCGAGAAGGCTGGCGCGCTGGTTCGGCTTGGCAAGGATGTCACGCGCGTCGTCGAGAAGACCGGCACGCGCGGCGCGATGGATAGCTTGCGCATCGCCGAAGGTCCCAAGGACGTCGCACGCGCGGTGCGGCTCGCGGAAGCGCAGGGCGGCAAGACGCGCGCGATCCTGAAGCTGCTCGGCCGCGGCGCGTTGCTACTGATCGGCGGTGCGTTCAATCTTGCACTCTGGCTGTTCGGTGCAGCCCTGACGCTGTTCGGCCTGTTGTCTTCGATCAAGGCGACCACGGAGCGCCTGACCCAGGCCTGGTGCGATCGCAGACGGGCGCGGCGACTTCGCCAGGCCCGGATCTCCGCCGAAGCCGTTCTGGCAAGCGCTGCCCTCTCGGCCTAAGGTACCTCTTCACCTCAAGATTTGCGGAACTGATGATGCCGAGCTTTCACAACGGCGCCGTTGAAATTGCCTATCTCGACGAAGGCGAGGGCGATCCGATCATCCTGGTGCACGGCTTTGCCTCCAGCAAGAACGTGAACTGGGTCTATCCGACCTGGGTCTCGGAGCTGCGCAAGAACGGCCGCCGCGTCATTGCGCTCGACAATCGCGGCCATGGCGAAAGCGCCAAGCTCTACGAGCCCGCGCAGTACTCGATCCCGACCATGGCCGGCGACGTGCTCGCGCTGATGGATCACCTCGCCATCCCGCAGGCCGATCTCATGGGCTATTCGATGGGCGGACGGATGACGGCCTGGCTCTCCCTCAAGGAGCCGCAGCGCCTGCGTTCGGCAATCCTTGGCGGCATCGGCATCGGCGGCCTGATCGAGGGCACCGGGCCCGGCGAGAACGTCGCGAAGGCGCTGGAAGCGCCCTCGCTCGACGACGTCACCGATCCCGTCGGCCGAACTTTTCGTGCTTTTGCAGACCAAACCCGTTCCGACCGCAAGGCGCTGGCCGCCTGCCTGCGCGGCACGCGCGATCTCATGACGACGGACGAAGCCGCGCGCATCGACGTGCCCGTGCTGATCGCGGTCGGCAGCAGCGACGACGTCGCGGGCTCGGCCAGCGCACTCGGCGCCATCATCCCGGGTTCGGAAGTGCTCGACATCCCGAACCGCGATCACATGCGGGCGGTCGGCGACAAGGTCTACAAGACCGGCGTGCTCGATTTCCTGTCACGCCGCGGCTGAGGTCTCGTCCGCGGCCTCATCGCCGAACGAGCGAAACAGCGCCATCAGGACTGTGAAGGTCGCAACCCACACCATTCGCGCGCCGTAGCGATCATGGGGGCCGGAGATGACGGCGCAGATGAAGGCGTTGCCGAGCAGCGCCAGAGTCACCGTCGCCGCCAGCAGCGTCAGGCCGTCAAGCCGGCGGTTCGCGAGCGCATGCGCGAGCAGCACGACCAGGGCCAGCATCGAGGCCAGTGCAACGGGAACGTGCAGCCAGTTGACGTAGTCGAAATTGACACCCCAGTGCTGCTGGCGCGCGGCGCGCATTGGCGCGGCCTGTGAGGGGATATAGCGTTCGATGATGCCGCGGGTGTGCGGGATCCAGCCATTGGTGCCTTCGCCGGTCGCCACATGCAGGAATTGCTGGCCCATCGCTCGCAACGCCGCGCCGGCCTGCCAGGCCGGATAGTCGGCGAGCGAACCCACGACGATGGTGCCCATCTCGTCGTTCATGCCTTCGAAGCGGCCGAGCGTGTTGAACATGCTCTTGCCCCACAGGAATTCGTCGGCGGTCGCCGGCAATTGGTCGCGATAGGGGCAGAGCTTGAGCTTTTCGCGCGGGCAATGGTCATTGAGATAATGCGCAACGATGCCGTCCTGCATCATGCGGCCGAAGGCGACGCCGGTGCCGCCGGGCGTCCATGTCCATTTGCCCGACAATGCATGATTCGCCGACACCAGCATCAGGCCACCGGCGACGACGGTGAGGCTCGCTTGAGCCAATCCGGCGATCAGAAGCCGGCGCCCCAGCAACGGCCGCGCAATCCAGCCGACGGCGCAGAGACCGAGCAGCACGCCGAGCGTGGCGCTGTGGGTCGCGGCGGCAAAGGCGGTGAAGACGAACAGCGAGATTTTTTCGAGCACCGAGGTCCGCTGCCCACCGATGACCAGCAGGAATAGCGACAGCACCGACAGGCCTGCAAAAATGTCGGTGAGCAACATGCTCGCAAGCCAGGGAAGTGCGGTCGACAGGATCAGGAGCAGGCTGATCGCGACGAAGCGGAACGTCTGCATCATCGAGAGCACGCGCAAGGTGAGCTGCAACAGCCACAGCGTCGCCAGCGACTGGACCGCGAGGTTGATCCAGAAACCAGAATTCTCGCCATAGTGCAGATAGATGCCGAACACGGTGGAGCGGCTCGGGACGAGATAGCCCTCGTACCAGCGCGCCAGATAGCCTCCGGTATCCCATTGCAACAGCGGATAGCCGTTCCAGAACGCCGGCGCGATCATCAGGAGCGGCAGGGCGACCGCGGCGAGCCGCAGCCAAAGTGAGCCCACGGCGCCCGCGCGCGCATGATCGGTGGTGATGGTCAAATCCGCTCCGTCCTCACTCGGACCATGCCTGCAATAACGGTTGATGCGGAATTCACCAATAGTTTGACGCCGCCCGGCTTGAATTTGGCGAAACCCTGACCATTTTGAGCCGACCTCGCCGCCTGGGGTGTCGGAGAAACTGTTTTGATTCAACGCGTTGGCATGCCTTGGCGGGACAACGCACTGTTCACTCTCAGGCAAGCCCGTCAGGACTTTGTCGCCTAGACTGTGTTATAGAACCAGCGAAACGAGCCAATTCGAAAGAGCAGATCTCATGGCAGTGCATCAGGTCAATCCGGGAGGAAAGCTCGCAACGCTTGATCCGATCTGGGATCGGATCCGCGGCGAAGCGGAGGACATCGTCCATCGCGAGCCGGAGCTTGCGACCTTCATCTATTCGACGGTGCTGCATCACAGCCGCCTGGAAGATGCGGTGATCCATCGTGTCGCCGACCGGCTCGATCACTCCGCGCTGTCGGGCGATCTCGTGCGCCAGACCTACGACGAGGCGCTGCGCGACGATCCCGATCTCGGCAACGCCTTCCGCGCCGATCTCGTCGCCGTCTACGACCGCGACCCCGCGACCTCGCGCTTCATCGACCCCTTGCTCTATTTCAAGGGCTTTCACGCTATCCAGACCCACCGCCTCGCGCATTGGCTCTATCTGAAGGGCCGCAAGGATTTCGCGTATTATCTGCAGAGCCGGGCGTCTGCGGTATTCCAGACCGACATCAATCCCGCCGCGCGCATCGGCCGCGGCATCTTCCTCGACCACGCCACCGGTTTCGTCTGCGGTGAGACTGCGCTCATCGAGGACGACGTCTCGATCCTGCATGGCGTCACGCTCGGCGGCACCGGCAAGGAGAACGAGGACCGCCATCCGAAAATCCGTCACGGCGTCCTGATCGGCGCCGGCGCGAAGATCCTCGGCAATATCGAGATCGGTCATTGCGCGCGCATCGCGGCGGGCTCGGTCGTGGTCAAACCCGTGCCGCACAACGTGACGGTCGCAGGCGTGCCCGCCAAGGTCGTCGGCGAAGCCGGCTGCGCCGAGCCGTCGCGCACCATGGATCAGATGATCAACGCCATGGGACTCTGAGATGGGACTCTGAGGCGGGACTTCGAGCTTGTCGCAAGGGGCGGATTTTCGCCCCTTTCGTCCCCGAAATTCTTTGGCAATTCATGCTGGCGGTTGGTCGCGTCTCGTCCTAAAACCCGCGCCAACCCAGATTTCGATTGGAGACTTGCCGTGGACGTCAAGGAAGTTAGGAAGCTCGACGCGTATCTGAAGCGCGTATTCGGCAATCCGAAGATTCGCGTCGTGCCGCGGCCGAAGAAGGATGATTCCGCCGAGGTCTATATCGGCGAGGAATTCATCGGCGTGCTCTTCGTCGACGACGAGGACGATGATCGCTCGTTCCAGTTCCAGATGGCGATCCTCGAGGACGATCTCGTCGATCAGGAATAACCGTCGCCACGAGTGTTAAGTTCGCGGCCCGCGCAACTGCGCGGTGAGCCGGTCCATCGCTTCCGCCGCATCGCGCCATTGCGACAGCCAGCTCCGCGGAAAGCGGAAGGTGAGGTCGGCGCCGCCGACGCGGCGTTCGGCGAGGCACATGCCGGGCGTCACCCCATCGCGCGTGCAGCGGGCGGTCAGCGCCGGACTTGCGGCAGAATAGAGATCCTCGCTGCCGTAAGGCGTGTCGGCGCGGAACGTCCGCATCGTCAGCCCGTCCTGGGGCATTGCCGCGGCCTGGTCGAGATAGCGCGGATAGATCGTGGCCGTGCGCTGCTCGGGCGAGAGCGCATCGCGATGCGCGGCGATCGACAGGAAGATGCGGTCGATCGGCTGCATCGCCGCATCCACACTATCGGCGGTGACGTGCTTCGGCGCGCCCGGCGGCTGCAGCGAAGGGTACAGGAAGTCGAGGTCGATCCGCTCCTGCGGCCCGGAGTGGCGCTGGATCTTCATGCGGATCGCGTTGGTCGGCAGGTTGAACAGCGTGCCGCCGACGCTCACCGGCAGCTTGGCCGGGGCGCTCGCGCCGCTCGGGCCCCAAGTTGGCCACAACAAATAGGCGACGAGCGCGACGGCGCACACCGCGGCAATGCCGCCGAGCACGATCGGGACCACGTGGGCCCGGGTGCGCGTCCGGGGGGATTGAGGGGAGATTGCCGAAAACAGTGTCATGACCCGCGCGAATGAGCCGGAAGTCGGCCGACGGCCGACGAATCAGCGGCGAATATGCCACGCGGCGGTGATTTCGCGGAGCGTTCACCGGCTGCAGGGAAGGGAGAGGGGCCTGCGTGGAACGGCCGGCGGCGTTAACCTTCCCTTAAGGATAATGTAGCGTTAACCGGCACTCTTTGTCACAGGAAGGTTCTGGCGTTGCGTAAGGGCGGACCGTTCCGATGACACCTGAAGCTCTCAATACATTCTTCTCGATAGGCATCGGTTTCGCGCTCGCGGGGGCGCTCGTGAGCGGATACCAGACGGTCGCACAGCGGCCCGCCGGCTTCGGTCTGTTGCAGGACGGCGTGGCGCCGAAGACCTTCGCGGCGGTTCCGTTTCTGGTGTTCGCGGCGCCCTTCATCATCATGCGCAACACCTTGCGCGGAAGGCAGCTGGAGAGCCGCCGCGTCGAATTCGTGATGATGGCGACCGTCATCGCCGGCTTCTGGAGCATGATGAGCGGCACCTTCTTCCTGATGACGCTCCGCGCGGCCGGCGTTCTGGTCTGATGCGCGCTGTAGGGCTGCCTGCGCGGCGGCCCTTTGCGTCGAGGCTGCCGTTTCGCTATGGCTGGGGTTGACGCGACAGGAGACCCTCATGGCGATCTACGAGCTCGACGGGCAGGCGCCCGATCTTCCCGCCGACGGCAACTACTTCATCGCGGAGACCGCCACCGTGATCGGCCGCGTGCGCTTGAAGCCAGGCGCGAGCGTCTGGTTCGGCGCGGTGCTGCGCGGCGACAATGAGTGGATCGAGATCGGCGAGGGGTCCAACGTGCAGGACGGCTCGACCTGCCACACCGATCTCGGTTTTCCGCTTCACATCGGCAGGAACTGTACGGTCGGCCACAACGTCATCCTGCACGGCTGCACGATCGAGGAGGGCGCTCTCGTCGGCATGGGCTCCATCGTGATGAACGGCGCCAGGATCGGCCGCAACAGCATCGTTGGCGCCGGCTCCGTCATCACCGAGGGCAAGGAGTTCCCCGAACGGTCCCTGATCATCGGTTCGCCGGCGCGGGTGATCCGCACGCTCGACGACGCCCAGGTGCAGAAGATGGGCAGCGCGGCGAAGTTCTACGTCGCGAACGGCCCGCGCTTCACGAAAGGCTTCAAGCGGATCGGGTGAGCTCAGCTTCCTTCGGACTCACGCGCTTCTAGTGCGCTTGCGACCTTCTCGTGCCCCGCGGACCATAGGGCGTGCTCGTCGCTGCCGTCTTGGTACGGATTGGCTTCCGCCGGAATGTTCTTACACGCCGCGCGTTCGCCTTCTGCAAAAGCATCGCGATCGTTCATCGTGACTGCGCCTTTCTGTTTCCGGAGCAGAAGATCAGCTTGCGCGTGATCGTGCCCGCCTTCCCGGTTTCAAGCTGATGCGACGGCATTTGTTCCGGAACCGGTCATTGCTGCGGCGGTTGACCGGCGAAGGAGAATTTCAATGGCCAGATTGCCCACAACCCGTTCAATCAAGACCGTGATCGTGAGCTTCGCCCTTGCCGCGATGCCGGCCGTATCGTTCGCGCAAGCCACCGGCGGCTCTGCGGGATCGGCCGGAGGTGTGGCCAATTCTCCGGCTCCCGCGCCTGGCACCAACAGTCTGGGTACCGCCCAATCGTCCGGTGCGAATGCACCCGGCGCCACCACCGGGACCGGTGCAGGCGGGAGCAGTGATGCCGCCGTCAACGCCGAGAACCGGCTCCTCGACAAGAAGCTCAAGAGCATCTGCCGCGGCTGCTGATGCTCGCGCGGAAGTGAGGCAGCGTGGCTGTCCCGAATGCCCAGCGGACGCTAGCTTGGTCCTGCTTTGAGCGTGGAGCGTGTCCACGCGGAGGATCGAGTGATGTTACGCAGGATGATGATGGCGGCGCTGGCCGTCGCGGCAATCGGGCTGTCGGCCCCACAGGCGGCCCAGGCGCGGGGCGGTTTCGGCCACGGGGGCGGCGGCTGGGGCCACGGCGGGGGCTGGGGTCACGGCGGCCATTGGCGCGGCGGCGGCTTCTGGCCGGGGATCGCCATCGGGGCGGGTATTGCCGGCGCGGGTTATTACGGCGGCTATTACGGCTACGGCCAACCATATTACGGCAATTCGTATTACTATGGTACCGGCTACGACGATGGCGGCTATGGCGGCTGCTACGTCGTGCGCAAGCGCGTCATGACGCCGTCGGGCTGGCGCATCCGCCCCGTGGATGTTTGCGAATAGGCGGCGGCGCCCGTTAAAAAACAAGGCCGTTGACGCAATATACCGTCAACGACCTTGCCAGCCCCGGACATTGAAATCGGCTCACGCCATCCGGTAACGGCGAGCATCGCTTGGAATCATACGGGCGAATGTGATCCAGTTCACAAGTTCAAAAAATTTAAGGCGGCGGCGCCGGCTGCTCAGCTGCGCGAGCGCTTGCGTGCACTGGCATGGACACGATGCCGTGCAGGTTTCCTGCGGGTAACCGAGGGAGTCTCCGCCTCGGTTGCTCGGGCGCTGGCAAAGGATTGCCGCAGGCCGTCGATGGACTCGTTGAGTGTCGTGACCTGCTCGGACAGACGCTTGGTGTCGGCCTGCTGGAATGCGAGCAAGCGTTTCACACTCTGGAGCTGGTCTTGCACGACCTGGAGCTGGTCAATCGATTCCTGCTGGGTTGCCTCCAGCCCCTTGGTCTTCTCGACCAGCTGCTCGGATGCTTGTGCGGTGCGAGCCTGAAGCTGCCGCGACGCCACCACCCGGTCGGTCTCAGGGGCTGAGCCGGTATAGGCGCGCCAGATCGCGATCGAGGTCACGCCGGCGATCAGCAGCAGGAGCGCGGCGGCGGTCAGCGCGATGGGCTGGGCGCCAAGGCGAAGGAGGGGATGGGACCGTGTGTCCTCTGCGAGATCGATCATCGCTGACAAAACCCAAATTGAAACTTGGTGAGTGGCGAAGACCGGCAACCCTGAGGCCGCCGGGTGTCCCGAAAGCGTTACGTTTCGGCAAGGAATGGGACCAAAAAGAGGCCAAGAGCAAAAAAACCAGCAATCAGGATGCCTTAGGGCATCCGAGCGCCCGTCAGAGGCAGAGATCAGGGCTGAAACGGCGAAAACGGACCAGAATAGGTTTTCGAGCGCGGCGCCGCATAGGGTCCGAGCCGGGAGGTCTTCAGTCCCAGTCGCACCAGTGATTCCGCCAAAGTCACTGCGGCGGCGACGCCGTCGATCACGGGCAGGCCGTGCACGGCGGCGAGTTCATTGGCGAGATCGGCCATGCCGGCGCAACCGAGCACCACGGCCTCTGCACGGTCGTCGCGGATCGCGACTGTGATTTCGGTGGAGATTTTTGCGAGCGCATCGGTGTTGCGCTCCTCCAGCGCGAGCACCGGCACCTCGGCGGCGCGGACGCGGGCGCAGCGTTCGGCGAGGCCGTATTTCCGCAAATTATGCTCGATAGGCACGATGGAGACACCGAGCGTCGTCACCACGGCGAAGCGCGCGGCGATCAGGCTCGCCATGTGGAAGCCGGCCTCGCCAATGCCGATCACGGGTGCCCTTGCCGCGGCGCGCGCGGCGTCGAGGCCCGTGTCGTCGAAGCAGGCGATGATATGCGCATCCGCGCCGTCGCGATCGGCCTCGCGGATGCAGCCGAGCATGCCCGGCACCGCGAACGCCTCGTCGTAAAATCCCTCGATCGAGACCGGGCCCATCGTGGGCTGGCGCGCATCGATCACGGTGTCGGGCAGGGCGACGCTTCGCGCCGCAGCGGCGATCTTCACCGTCATGGCCGCAGTGGTGTTGGGATTGACGACGTGAAGCCGCATCAGATCAGACAAGCCCTTTGCCGGCGTCCGAGCCTTTGGCCGCCTGCCGCTTGTTGAGCATGTGGATGGTGCCAAGCGCAAGCGCGATCACCGTGAACGAGACGGCCGAGATCACGGTGCCGAGCGCATAGATGTCGGGATTCGTCACGGTGGTGGTGAGGCCCTGGAGATCGAGCGGCAGCGTGTTCACCGCCCCGATCGCCTGGCTGGAACGGGCGAGTTCGTCCCATGACAGCGTGAAGCCGAACAGTCCAATGCCGATCACGGAGGGCAGGATGATCGGCAGCACGACATGACGGAAGGCCTGCCATGGCGTTGCGCCGAGATCGCGCGCGGCTTCCTCGAGCCTGGGATCGAACCGGTTGAAGATCGCGAACATGATGAGGAGGCCGAACGGCAGCGTCCAGGTCAGATGTGCACCCAGGCCCGAGGTGAGCAGGCCCATCGAGGTCTCGAAATTCTCGTTGATGGTGCCCTTGATCAGATCGTCGATGATGCGGAATTCAAGCGAGATGCCGAGCGAGGTGATGATCGAGGGCACGATGAGGCTCGCGATCGCCGAGTAGAACAGGATGCTTTGCGCTTTGAACTTGCGGCGAAACGCCATGCCGGCGGCGACCGACAGCACGACGGTGACGATCATCACGATAATGCCAAGCAGCAGCGAACGGCGAAAGGCCGCGCCGAGATCGACGATGCCGGTGCCCTGGAACAGTTTTGCGATCCAGAAAGTCGACACACCGTTCATCGGGAAGGTGAGGCCGCCCTGCGGTCCCTGGAACGATAGCACGTAGATCGCGATCATCGGGCCGTAGAGAAACAGCGTATAGGCCGCGAAGAAGATCGCGAGCACGTAGAAAGAGCGCGGGCGTCCTTCCTTCATGCTCTAGAGCTCCTTCTTGATGTCGACGATGCGCGACATCATGGTGATGATCAGGAACGTGATGACGAGCAGGATCACGGCGTTGGCCGCCGCTGCCGGGAATTGCAACGCGTTCACCCGCGTCTCGATGATCTTGCCGGCGGCCGCGATCTGCTGCCCGCCCATCACGCCGATGGTGATGAAGTCGCCCATCACGATGGTGATGACGAAGATCGAGCCGATCACGATACCGGGCTTGGCAAGCGGGATGATGACGTTGACCAGCGTCTGGAAGCCGGTCGCCCCGGCGTCATAGGCGGCCTCGATCAGCGATTTGTCGATGCGCACCATCGAGTTGAAGATCGGCACTACCATGAAGAAGGTGAAGAGGTGAACCAGCGCCAGCACCACGGAGAATTCGGAGAACAGCAGCCATTCAACGGGATGGTTGATCAGCCCCGTCTTCACCAAGCCTGAGTTGACCAGGCCATTGCGCCCGAGCAGCGGAATCCAGGCGATCATGCGGATCACGTTGGAGGTCCAGAACGGGATCGTGCAGAGCAGCGATAGTCCCATCTGCCAGGTTTTCGACTTGACGTGAAAGGCGAGGAAGTAGGCGACCCAGAAGCCGATGAAGAGTGTGATGATCCACACGAGGAAGCAGAGCTTCAGCGTCTTCAGATAAGTCTTGGCGATGGTGCAGAGATCGGGGAGCTGCGCGATGCAGCCTTCAAACGTGTCGGTGTAGCCGCGGCCCGAGAAGGCCGGCAGCAACTGGTATTCGTTGTAGTCCCAGAACGAGACGATGACGACGAAGACGAGCGGGATCAGGAAGAAGGCGAGGAACACCAGCATCATCGGCCCGGCCTGGAGCCAGGAGATGAACGAGGGTGACAGCCGCGCCGCTTTGCTGCGGCGCGCCGTCTCCGATCCCCGGACCAGGTCCGGGGATGCCTGTTGCAGGATGTCCTCCGACGTGTCCATCAGATTACGCCGCGATGAACTCGTTCCACTTGCGGACCATGTAGTCGTTTTCGTCCATCACGGCGTTCCAGCACGCGACGCCACCCATGCGGTCCTCGTAGGAACCGCCGTCGCGCACGGCGCCTGCCTTTTCGAGCAGCGAGCCGTCGGGCGCCTTGATGTCCTTCTCGGCCGCCTTGCCTTCCATCCAGTAGGCCCACTCGTAAGGCTCCATATGCGCCTTCGCGGTGGAGAGCACGGCTGAGTAGTAACCCTGGCGGTTGAGATAGGCGCCGGCATAGCCGGACAGGAACCAGTTGACGAACTCATAGGCCCATTCGAGCTTCGCACCCGAGACGCCCTTGGAGACGCAGAAGCCCGAGGCCCAGGAGCGATAGCCTTCCTTGAGCGGCTGGAAGGTGCAGGCAATCCCCATCGAGCGGACCTTCGTCACCGCCGGCGACCACATCGACTGGATGACGGTCTCGCCCGAGGCCATCAGGTTGACGCTCTCGTTGAAGTCTTTCCAGAAGGCGCGGAACTGACCGGCCTTCTTGGCCTCGGTCATCACCTTCATGGTGAGATCGATCTCTTCCTTGGTCATGTTGCCCTTGTCGGCATATTTGTACTTGCCGGAGGCTTCCACGACCATCGCGGCATCCATGATGCCGATCGAGGGGATGTTGAGGATCGAGGCCTTGCCCTTGAATTCGGGATTGAGCAGCTCCGACCACGAACTGATCGGACGCTTGATGATATCGGGGCGGATGCCGAGCGTGTCGGCGTTGTAGACGGTCGGGATCAGGGTGACGAATTCGGTCGCCGACGTCGCGAACTTCTTGGAGTCCTTGCCTTCGAGATAGAGCACCTTCCAAGGCGCAGTGCCCTGGCTGCCGATCTTCTTGCCGCCAGGCGTCTGGCCCTTGGTGAAGACGGGCGTGATGTTGTCGAATTCCTTGATCTTCCTGGCGTCGAGGGCAAGGATGTTGCCTGACGGGACGATCTTCTTCAGCGAAAAATATTCGGTGTCCAGCACGTCGAAGGAATTCGGCTGGGTCATCACGCGCTTGGTGACGTCGTCGGTGGTCGCGGTGATGTATTCGATCTTGATGCCGGTGTCCTTCAGGCACTGCTTGGAGATGTCGTCGCCCTCGTTCACGGCGGTGCCGAGATAGCGCAGCACCTTCGGCTCGGCCGACATGACATAGGGAAAGCCGGTGATGGCGCCGGAGCCGGCGGCAAGTCCGGCGAGACCTGCGGTGCTCTTGAGTAGCGTGCGGCGGCTAAGGCCCTTCTTCCTGGTCGTTTCGGTCATATCAGTCACTCCTCTGTTGCGCATTCCGGTGATTGATCGGCGCTATTGCAGACGTTGCGCCTTGGCGGGATCCCAGGTGGCCAGCACGCGATCGCCCGGCCGGAACTGGTGGACGTCGAAGGCGGCCTCGGGAAGGTGGGAGAACAGGGCGGTCCCGTCTTCGAGCGTGAGCGAGACGGCGATGTAGGAGCCCTGGTACTCGGTCTGGGTCAGCAGCGCCGGCGCGCCGACCGCGCCGTCGGCGATCGGCACGATGCCGAGCTGATCGGCGCGCACGGCGATGAGTTTGCCTGCGTCGCTGAGGACGTTGTGACCGCCAATGAAGCGCGCCACGAATTCGGTGCGGGGATGATGGAAGATATCGCGGGCACTTCCCTGCTGTTCGATCCTGCCCTGGTTCATCACCACGATGTGGTCGGCGAGCGCCATCGCCTCTTCCTGGCCGTGCGTGACCTGAACGAAGCTGATGCCGAGTTCGCGCTGCAGCCGCTTCAATTCGCCCCGCATCTTCACCCGCAGGAACGGATCGAGTGCCGAGAGCGGCTCGTCGAGTAACAGGATCTGCGGCTCGGTGATCAGCGCGCGGGCGAGCGCGACGCGCTGCTGCTGGCCGCCGGAGAGCTGTGCGGGGAGCCGGGCCGCGTAGGGCGTCATCGCCACCAGCTCGAGCAACTCGCCGGCGCGCTTGTGCCGCGTCGCCCGGTCGATGCCGCGCATTTTCAGGGCAAACGCCACGTTGTCGATCACGGTGAGGTGCGGGAACAGCGCGTAGGACTGGAACATCATCGCCGTGCCGCGCTTGGCGGGTTCGAGATCGGTCACGTTCTGCGGACCGAGGATGATGTCGCCCTCGCTGACGGCCTCGTGGCCGGCGATCATGCGCAAGGTCGAGGTCTTGCCGCAGCCGGAGGGGCCGAGCAGGCAACAATAGGTGCCGGCCGGGATCTTCAAATTGACGGTGTCGACCGCCAGCGTCGTGTCGTAGCGCTTGCTGACGGCGACCAGTTCGAGAGCGGCGGGAGTGGCCATGGCGTGTCCGGGGCGAGGGCGATGCTGCGCCTCTCTCCGCAAGGTCCATGCCAATCGCGCTTGAATCGTTCTCGGCCGGCCGAATTCCAAAACAGTGCAGCGGAGTCAGATCGTTAGATCGAATCTCATGGGCGTGGGCGGCTCGTGGCCTTCGCAGTTGCGTGCACACAAAACAGGCGCGGATTGTATAAAGTTTCGCCTGTGATTGGATACAGCTGGTCGATTAGGATTCGACGCCATCTTCGACGATCGAGCCCTCACATTCATGGCTGCCAAGTCCCGACCCAAATCCGACGCGCCAGATGCGAGCGATCGCGTCAGCCGCATCCGGGAAGGCGTGACTGCGGCGATCCTCGAACATCGCCTGCTGCCCGGCACGAAACTCGGCGAGGACGAGATCGGCGAGATCTACGGCGCAAGCCGAACGCTGGTGCGCACCGCGCTTCAACAGCTCGCGCATGAAGGCATCGTCAACATCGAGAAGAACCGCGGCGCCTTCGTCGCGCGGCCGACGCCTGCGGACGCCCGGGAAGTGTTCGAGGCGCGCCGCCTGATCGAGCCGACGATCGTCGATCACGCCGTTGACGCGGTGTCGCCGGCCTGGATCGGGCGTCTGCAGCGGCATCTTGCCGAGGAACGCGAGGCGGAGCTGCGTGGCGATGCGCGTGCTTCGGTCCGCCTCTCCGGCGACTTCCATCGACTCGTCGCCGAGATGAGTGGCCACAGCATCTATCTCGGTTTTCTCAAGGAGCTGATCGCGCGCTCCTCGCTCATCATCCTGCTCTACCGCCGGCACGACACGCCGGCCTGCGGCACCGATCATCACGCCGGGATCGTCGCCGCGATCCGCAAGTGCGACAGGGAAGCAGCGCGCGCGCAGATGTTGTCGCATCTGAACGAGATCGAGGCCGAGCTGTTCCTGAAGGATCCCGCCGCCGACGAGTTGCGGCTGGCGGACGTGCTCGGGGCGTGAGCGCAACGAGGCGTCCGCGCCCGTTGGGCGCGGCCGCGGCTATTGCGGCTCCAACCCGAGAGTCTTGATCGACTCGAGCCAGACCGGCCCTTCCTTTTCGTAGAGCGCAATCGAGGATGCGCGATCCATGGCCGGCTGGTCGACGCCGAAAGCATCGAGCAGCTTCTGCACGCGCTCCGTCTTGCCGCCTTCGACCATCAGCTTGGCGAGCATGTCGATCCGGTCTGCCGGCATCGCAGCGGGCGCCACCAGCGCGGTAAAGCTGGTGAGCTGGAAGACACTGCCGGTGACCCCTTGTTCGGTAAACGTCCTGGTCTCGGGCAGCTTCTTCATGCGCACCGGTGTCGGCACCGCAATCGGGCGGCCGACGCCGGTGTCGAGCACCGGAAGCGCGGCCTGATAGCTGCCGACCGCCGCCTGGATCACCCCGGCGGCCAAATCCTGCCACATCGGCGCTTCGCCGCGGTAATGCACGATGGAAATGTCGAGACCGAATTGTCGGTTGAGCTCGGCGATCGCAATGTGCGCGAACGAGCCGATCCCGTACGAGCCGGCCGTGACCTTGTTGCCACGGGCGTACGCGACGAACTCTTCGATCGTCTTTGCATTCGTGGCGGAATGGACCACCAGCGGCAGATGCCCCGAAGGCGTCACCGCGACGATCGTGAAATCCTTGTCCGGATCATAGGCCAGCGATTTCAGCAGCAGCCGGTTACCGAGCAAGGTGGACGAGATCGTGTACATCAGCGTGTAACCGTCCGCCGGAGAATCCTTCACCGACTGTGCGGCCAGCGCACCGCTGGCTCCGGTTTTGTTTTCGACAATGACCGGCTGGCCAAGCTTCTGCGAGATGTAGTCGCCATAGGCGCGGGCGAAGGCATCGGTGATGCCGCCTGCCGGTGTGGAGACGACGATCCTGATTGCCCGGGTCGGCCAGGCTTCGGCCCAAGCCGTTTCAGAAGCGGCCATCGTCAGGCATGCAATCGCGGCAGCCCAAATTCTCGCGGATCTCCGCACTTCGGCCTCCCCTTTTCCCTGTGTCATTGGGCAGCCGGCAGCCACCGCAACGAGGTGTCACACGGGCGAGGAGGAGGGTCAAGAAATCAAAATATCGTTTCACTGTGTGAAATGATCATCGCCGACCTGCAGGAGAACCCGGCGCAGCAAGCTTGGCGCCGAGCGCCTCGGCAAGTGCGGAAGCGACCTTCTTCATCGGAGGTACGAAGCGCCGGACGCCGTCCTCCAGGCCGACCGCCTCGCGCAGCATCATCACGTTCATGCTGCCGAACAGACGATTCCGCAAAATCACGGGTACGCCAATCGCCCACACCGCGCCGCCGAAGACGCGGCGGCTGTAGGTCTCGTCCATGACCGCGAAGCCGGCGCCGCGGATCGTGCGCAGCACTTTGGCGAGCCTGCCGGGGTTGCGGGCCAGATCGTTCCAGGGCTCGGGACCGAGGGCAAGCCGCGCGGCAATGCGCTCCTGCTCGGCGGGCTCGCAAAAGGCGAGGTAGGCGCGCCCCATCGAGGTGCCGAGGACAGGAAAGCGAAAACCCGGCGGCCGGCTGAACAGCAGCGATCCATCCACCCGCGTCGTGTGGGCGATGACCATGGATTCCTGGTCGAGCACCGCGATGTCTGACGGCCAGTGGATCTGCTTGCGGAATTTGTTGAGGATGGGTTCGGCGATGCCGCCAATCCAGGTCGGCTCGTCATAGCCTGCGCTGAGCAGCAGAGCCCGTCCGGTCGGCGCGTAGCTGGCCGGCTCGGTACGGCGTACCACATAGCCTTCGTGCTCCAGCGTCTCGAGCATGCGGACGATCGTTGACTTGTTCAGCCCCGTCGCTTTGTGCAGCGAGCCGACGGTCGACTGCCGTTCCTGGTTGATCACCCGCAGGACTTCCAGGCCCCTGGACAACGCGATGACGGGACGGAACGACGTCATGGCAGCTCCTTGTGATTGCGTGTGCCGCTGGCCATGAAGCAACCGCCGGAGAGACAGGGCAGCGCGTTCGACGCCAACGCCTTCACCGATTGCGGGAAGGCTGGAATGAGTCAAGCTCGCTGACGTGTTCATCTCGGTTTCGAGAAGGGCGGGATCCGCGGTCAAACCGATCGCTTGCTGCGCCGGCGGCAATTTAGTTCCTGTGGTCAAGCCGCTCCCAGCCTCGTGTGGACGGTCGGGCGCTGCGGCGTCACGTGACTAGTCCTCGCGAGCCGCACCAGCTATAGGAGGACGCTTCGTCATCGAACTGTCATGAACCTGTAAATGCTGAAGTCAGACGCAACGCCGGTTCGCAAGTTTCCGAGCGCGCGGGATGGGAATCCTGTTGCGAAGGACAACAAGAGAACGCAAGTCATCGCCGGCCTTTTGAGGCAGCGTGAACCCGCCGAGCTCGTCGCGGAACCTGTGATCGTCGAGGGCGCTGTGATTGATCAGACGCCATCGCAGGACGCGGAACCGGCAACGGAACCACTCCCGTCGAGCGGCGCCGCGCCTGCCGCCGGCGAGATCGAACTCAAGCTTCTCGTCGATGCCGATCGCATGGCGCATTTCAATGCCGCCCCCGTCATCGCGGCGAACGCGCGCAACAAGGGCACGCGCAAACATCTCAAGTCCGTCTATTACGACACGCCGGAGCGGACGTTACGTCGCAACGGCTTGAGCTTGCGCGTTCGTCGGAGCGGTGCGCGCTTCGTGCAAACCGTGAAGACCGATGTGGTGGACGATCCGCTCCGCCGCGGTGAGTGGGAGGCGAGCGTACCTTCGCTTGCGCCCGATCTCGCTTTGGCAATGTCTTTCATTCCGGAGAAGCTTCGCGGCCACCTGGAAGCGCAGCCGCTCGAAGCCGTCTTCACCGCCGATGTCCATCGCCATGCGCGGTTGATCGACCTGCCGTCAGGCACGGTCGAGATCGCCTTCGACCGGGGCGAGTTGACGGCCGGCGATCGTTCACTGCCGGTGAGCGAGATCGAGTTGGAACTCAAGAGCGGCAGCGGCAGCACGATCTACGAGATCGCGTTGCGGCTTGCAGAGCACGGCCTCGTGAAGCCCTCCATCCGCTCCAAATCGGCACGCGGCTTCGACCTCGCCTCCGACAGGCCGCCCGCCGCGCGACGTCCGCGAAAACTTCGTCTCGATCCGTCAGTGACACTGGACGAGGCGTTCGCGACCATCCTGCGCTCCTGCTTCCTCCATCTGCTTCAGTCGCTGCCGGCGGCCGAAGACGGTCGCAATCCGGAAGGCGTGCATCAACTTCGCGTCTCGCTGCGCCGGCTTCGATCGGCGCTGGACCTGATGCGGTCGGTCGGCGCGCTCAGCAATCTCGATGCGCTGCGGTCGGAAGCCAGGTGGCTGGCGCAAGACCTCTCCGCCGCGCGCGACTGGGACGTGTTCCGGATCGAGACCTTGCCGACGATCGCAAAGGCCTGTCCGTCGGTCGCGGGCTTCGATGCGTTGGGCCGGGCCGCGGCCGGGCGTCAGTCCGACGCCTATCGCAAGGCGCATGACGCGCTCGAAGATCGCCGCTGCGCCATATTCCTGCTCGGCCTCGGCAGCTGGATCGAGACGCGGGGCTGGCGCAACGACGTCGCCGCTGAGGATCTCGGCCAACTCGCCGAACCCGCCGTCAATTTCGCGCAGCGCATTCTGTCGGAGCAATATGCGAAGGTGCTCAGGCGCGGCCGCCGCTTCAAGTCGCTTTCCGCCGAAGGTCTGCACCGCGTGCGGCTGGCGACCAAGCGGCTGCGCTATCTCAGCGAGTTTCTGCTGCCGCTGTTCGTGGACCGCAAATTCGCGCGAAAATTCTCGCGCAGGCTCGCCGGTTTGCAGGAGCAGCTCGGCGCCTTCAACGACATGGCGGTGACTGCATCATTGCTGGACCGGCTTGGTGCCGAGCCCGAGGGTGCCATCGCTGCGGCGGCGATCGCCGGCTGGCAGGCGCGGGCGTCGATCGGAGTGCAGCCTGCCTTGCAAAGCACGTGGCGCGATTTCACCGCCGCGCGCGTGCCCTGGTCGCGGCAGACGCCGCAGGACTGAGCGAAGTACATCCTTGAAAAGTTGCGGCCAGCCATTGGGGGATGGCTGGCCGCGCGCGAACCGGTCTGGGACGGGGAGGGGTGGGGATGTGACCGGGTCGCGTATCTCTTTCGTTTGTCTCTACTGATCTCTCGCGCTGGCGGTGGAGACCGCCGGCTTGGTGTCGCCGAGCGAGACCCAGACGTTGGGATCGCTCTGCGACTGGCGCTTGACGAAGCGATAGCCGGTCTCCGTCCAGGCAACGACGTTCTCGTTCTGATTGTCGAGAACGAACTCGCCCTTGTCGGTCTTCACCGTCAGCACCGCGTGTCCTTCGCCCTTCTTGTCACGCACGACGGTGATGAGCAGGGCCTCGCGCGGCCATCCGGCATCGATCAGCATCTTGCGCTTCAACAGCACGTAGTCTTCACAGTCGCCGTAACCGTCGGACGGCAGCGACCACTTTTCGATCACGCCCCAGTGCTCCTGGTCGGTCAAAGGCTTGACGGTCTCGTTGACCCAGCGATTGACCTTGACGAGGTCGCGCCATGCAGCCTGCGACATCACGATGTCGCGCGCTTGCGTCGGTGCGCCCTGGCACTGAGCGGCATTATCCGCACAGAACTCGACCCAGCCGATCGGCGCACGCGTGGTGTCGCCGAGGCTTGCGTAGAGCAGACGGCCTTCGCCGGCCTGCGCTGCCGCGCTCATTCCGAAGAGCATGGCGGCCAGCGCCATTCCCTTCCCCTGTCCCCTGAAATCAAACATTGCGGCCCCCGTTTCTTGTTGGGACCACATTGCGCAGGGAGCTTTTGAGTTGCCGCTAAGTCAGCCAAGTCAAGTCGAGACGAATGCAAGTAAAACGCGCGGAAAATTCGATCTATACTTGAGTCAAACTTGAATAAAATTCGATATGACTGCAATTGATTCAAATTTTATCGATTAACGCGGAAACGTTGGCGGAACCGTTGTTTGCACGCACCCGCAGCCTCCGCGTTAACCCGCGCGAGGCCGGTCACGACCCATGAAAAAGGCGGCGTCCGCATCGCGGAGGCCGCCTTCAGGGCTGGAAATGCAGTGGTTTTGGTGCCTTAGCGCTTTACCGCGCGGTAACGCTCTCTTCGAGAGTTTCAATCGGCTGCGAATGCATGAACTCGAGCGCGAAGCCGTCTTCGAGGTTTCGGACCACGCGACCCTGCACCCGGCCGAGCAGAACCGTCGATTTCAGCGGGGGGCGGTTCTCGGCGGCGATGGCCGCGCCCGACAGCGAGAGGTCGATGATGCGGCAGGTCATCTTGGTGCCGTCCTCGAGCGTCAGCACCGCGATCGGGTTGCGCGGCACGATACGATCGTGGCGGCGGTCTTCCGGCAAATTGAGGATGTCGCGGTTGGCGAGCCAGGTCAGCTGTGCCGCGAGCTTGTCGCGCTTTCGCGGCGTGGCGCCGACCGTCATGGCGAAGCCATTGTCGATGATGCGGGTGATCTTGCCCTCGACGCGGCCGATATGGTCGAGATAGGCGACCACGCGGTCGCCGACATTGCCGATGCCGGGGGCCAGCAGCGCCAGCCCGCCCGGCGACATGTTGATCACCTGGCAGGGAAATTCACGGCGGTCCGGCAGCATGTAGCGGCCGAGCAGGTGAACTTTCACCCGCTGGAAACGCCGACGTTCCTCGGCGGCCGGAAGAAATTTTTTGTGCGCCAACGCCATTTTCACAACCCGACCCCCCGCCTGGCGGAGTCCGGGACGACCCTAAGGTGCACAGGGTTAATGCCCCGTTAGGATCGGGCGCGGCGAAGACGAACAGACACAATGCGTTCGAAAAGCCACATCAGTGGCGGGCAGGCCAGCACCGTCAGCGCGCCGAGGTCGAGCGCGACCGCGGCAGTGCCGGCCGATTTGGCGAGCCGGCCCGCCACCGCCGGCCCCAGCATCATCGCGGCATAGAAGAGAGTGTAGAACACGCCCATCCCGATCGCCCTGGTTTCCGGCACGAGCACGCGGGCGGTCAGGCTCATGATCGGCCCGGCCGGATGGCCGCCGATCAGGCCGATCAGGACCAGGATCGTGATCACAGCGTCGGATCGGGTCAGCCAGGCCAGCAGCCCGGCCACCACCAGGCTGGCCGCGATCGCCAGCACGAAGGGGCGCTTGAAGCGATCGGCGAGATAGCCGCCTGCCGGCACCGAGATCACCGACAGCCACATCACGACGCTGATCGCCGATCCCGCCGCGGCAATGCTCCAGCCGCGCTCGGCGAGCAGCGAGGGGCCGAACGAGAAGATCATGGCGAAGCCGACATTATAGAGGCCCCAGATCGCGCCCGCGACGATCACCGCCAGGAGCGCGAGCGGATCAAGCCGCCCGGAGCCGGCCGCGCTGGCGCTTGCTCCGGGCGGCGATTGGTAGAACGTGATCAGCACAATGCCGATCGCGGTCAGCGCGCCGGCCACGAGGAACACGGCGCCCGCGCCATAGGCGGTGCCGATCGCCGGCAGCACCACCAGCGAGATCGCAACGCCCGCCGGCCAGGAGTTGACGAAGATCGCCATCGCGGTGGCGATCTCCTTCCCCGCAAACCAGTCGGTGCCCATCTTGGTGAGCTGAACGGTCAGCAGCACGCCGCCGGCGCCGGAGGCGAGCCGGCCCGTCATCTGCCAGCCCCAGACGTCGGTAGTGGCCATGACGAGGCTGCCCGCCGTCATCAGCAGCAGCGCCAGGATCGTGGTGGGCTTGTCGCCGAGGGTCCGGCCGATCGCGCCGCCCGGCAGCGCCAGCACGATGCCCGGTGTGAAATAGAGGCCGATCAGGATGCCGATATCGGCGAGCCCGACACCGAAGCTCTGCTGCAGCAGCGGCGCGACCGCGGCCACGCTCTGGAACTGGAACGCGATGGTGAGGCGAACGACGAACAGGATCGCAAGTATGCCCCAGCGATTGCGCAACGCTTCATCTCCCCAAACCCTGTATCAAGCGTGCGGTGGGGAGACGCCGGAGTCAACCGGCCGTCTTCCTCGTCGCGCGCCCATAGAGAAGACATAGCAGCGCCAGCAGCACTGCGGCCGAGAGCCCGAGCGACCAGTGAATGCCGATCGCCGCACCGAACAATCCGACTGTGATGCCGCTGAACGCTCGCATCCCGAGCCCGGCCATGTTGTAGAGGCCGACGACGCGGCCGCGAATGTCGGACGGCGCGTTCAACTGCACCAGCGCCTGCGCCATGGTGTTGAACGACAGCTCGAAGAAGCCTGCAAAGAACAACAGCACGATCGCGACCGGATAGATCCGCACCGAGGCGAAGCCGAGCAGCGCCACGCTCCACAGCATGGCGAGCATGATCGCGGTGCGCGGCGTGCCCTTGAGCCGTCCCCAGGATTCCAGCGCGATGCCGGCGAGCAGCGCGCCGGCGGCATCAGCCGCGAGCAGCACGCTATAGGAGATTCCAGGATCGCCATGGCCGAGATCGCCGGCAAAGCCCGGCATCTGCGCGTGATAGGCATTGCCGATCATGAAGGAGGTGAGGCCGGCAAGCCACGTCATCGCTGTCAGCACCGGCTGGGTGCCGATGGCGCGGATGGTCAGCATGATGTCGGCAAGGCCGCGCACGGCGAAGCGCCGCACGGCCACGCTGTTGTCGCGCACCGGCGCCCAGAACAGCCACAGCAGCATCGGTAGGTAGAACAGCGTGTTGAAGATGATGCCATGCGAGGTGCCGAGCGTCAGCATGATGATGCCGCCGACGGCGGGTCCGACCAGAATGCCGAGATAGCGCGCCATCGCATTCAGCCGCACCGCGCTCGGAAGATCGGCGGGGCCGACGAGATCATAGAGCAGCAGCTGGTTCGGCGTCTGCCACAACACGCCGGCGGAACCATGGATCACCAGCAGCAGCATGGCGTGCCACATCTCGATCGTGTCGGTGATGAAGAAGAACCCCCATCCAGCCGAGGCAACGATGAACAGCAACATGCCGCATTGAATGATGCGGCGCGGATCGACCCGGTCGGCGAGCCCGCCAACCGCGACCGAGAACAGCAGGAACGGCAGCCAGTGCGACAGCACCGCAAAGCCCGCCAGCGCCGGCGAATGGAATTTCTGGAACACCACCCAATAGCTGATCACGTGCTCGATATTATCGGCCATCATCGCCAGTATGTAGGCGATGAACTGGAGCCGGTACGGCACCGACTTCATCGCTGCGAACGAGCCGGAAGCGACCACGGGATTTTGGGGGAGGGGGTTCAAGAGGGCACCTGGGTGGGACTCGTCGGGAGTTACACGTTCGCCGGCGGCCGCTCAAGACACTTGGGCGTGCTTGGACATCAGCCATGCGCTGCTGCCCCAAGCTCCACCGTCATCCTGAGGTGCGAGCCTTGCGATGCGTGTTCGCATCGCAAGGTGAAGCCTCGAAGGATGGGCTACAGGCGGGCGCTGCCCATCCTTCGAGGCGCGCAAGAGCGCGCACCTCAGGATGACGGTGGTGAGTGTGGCAGGCACTGTAGCCCGGATGAGCGAAGCGATATCCGGGAACGCTGGCCCCGCATGTCGCTTCGCTCATGCGGGCTACGAGACCGCGGCTTGGCACGACCGCGCATCTCACATACGCTTCGCTTCAGCCCGCACCAATCAATCATAACAGACGGGCACCGAGGAAACAGCCATGGACCAAATCCGCGTCTGCACCCACGCAGGGCCGGGCAGCGACCCCGTCATCCGCACCGTGCCGTGGCCGAAGGTCGGCAAAAAGGCCGCGCTGATCAAGGTCGGCGCGTGCGGCGTCTGCGGCACCGACCTGCACATTCTGAAGGGGCATTGGCCGAAGCCGCTGCCGTGGCCGTTCACGCTCGGCCATGAGATCGGCGGCGTCGTCGCCGAATGCGGTGACGAATTCACCGAGGACTTCATGAGCAAGTCGCTCAAGGTCGGCTCGAAGGTGATGATCCCGCCGCTGATGCCCTGCGGCCGCTGCTATTACTGCATCCATTATCCGCTGACCGCCAACAAATGCCTGACGCCGGTCTATTACGGCCGCTATCTCGGCTTCGACAAAGCGCCTCACATGTGGGGAGGCTGGGCCGAACATGTCTATGTCGATCTCGACATGCTGCCGGGCACCAAGATCTACAAATTGCCTGACGACATGTCGCTGCGGCTGGGTGCGCTGTCGGAGCCGCTGACCTCCTGTATCCGCGCCTTCAATCGCGCCAGCCGCGCCGGCGGTTTCACCTGGGGCGACACCGTGGTGATCCAGGGCTCGGGCCCAATCGGCATTCTCGCGGTCGCCGCCGCGCAGGAGATGGGAGCAGGGCGCGTGATCTGCGTCGGTGCGCCGGAGCAGCCGCGGCTCAAGCTCGCGCGCGAGTTCGGCGCCGAGGCGACGGTGAACATCGACGAACTGAAGTCACCGCAAGACCGCATCGCCCGCGTGCGCGAGATCGTCGGCGGCTTCGGCGCCGATCTGGTGATGGATTGCTCGGGCCACCCCTCAGCCGGCCCCGAAGGCATCGAGATGCTGCGCGACGGCGGCACCTATGTCGAGATGGGCCAGTTCACCGACGCCGGCTCGATCGAGACCTCCTGGCACCGCATCTGCACCAAGGACCTCAATGTGCTGGGCTCCTGGGGTTTCACCGGCAACGATCTGCCGCTCGGCGTCGAAATGCTCCATCGCACGGCGGACAAATATCCCTGGCTGAAAATGCAGACGATCTATCCGTTCACGGAAGACGGCGTCGCACAGGCGGTCAGGGATGCGATGGCGATGAAGACGGTGAAGTCGACCATCGTGCCATGGCCGGAGCTGGTGGAGTGAGAAACTGGTAGCCCGGATGGAGCGCAGCGTAATCCGGGATTCTCGCCTGTGGCTCCCCGCATTCCGCTGCGCTCCATGCGGGCTACGAGTCGGAGCTTGGAATGAAGGACGACATGACAAACGAACAAACAACCGAACCAACCCATCGCACCCGCTCGCCCTTCCGCGCCATCCGTGCGATCGATTACACTGTCGTCTTCGTGCGCGACATGGCGGCGATGCGGCGGTTCTACGAGGAGGTTCTCGCGTTTCCGCTGCTGCGGGAGCTGTCCCCGAACTGGATCGAGTACGGCTTGGGCAGCAATACTCTGGCGCTGGCGAAGCCAGGCCGAACCGCGGGCGATGCGCCGGTGCCGCACGGCAGCGCCTCGCTGCAACTGGCTTTCAGGGTGTCCGCGGTCGAAGTCGATGCGTGTGCCGACGAACTCGCACGCCACGGCGTGGCGCTGCTCTCACCGCCGACAAACCAGTCGTTCGGGCATCGGACGCTGTTCTTCCGCGACCCCGACGGCAATCTCTTGGAGGTCTATGCGGAGATCTGAAACGCGGGAGCGGTGGGCTGTGCACGAAAAGTTCCCTCGAAAATCCGCGCGTTATTCACGCCGGGGTGAAACTTAGGCCCGGGTTGCGGCTTTCAGTTCACGGGAGAGTTCATCGTGAAGCGAATCCTGAAACCCGTCACTTACATCCTGGCCGCCATCTACTTCCTGGTGGATGCGATCTTCATGGCCGTGGCGAGGCCGATCTCGCGCTGGATCGGGCGGCATCTCCAATTAAAGCGATTGCGCGGCTGGATCAGATCGCTGTCGCCTTATTGCTCGCTCGCCTTGTTTTCCGTACCCGTGATCATCCTGGAGCCGGTCAAGCCCGTCGCGGCCTATCTCGCTGCGACCGGCCAAGTCGTGAGCGGGGCGGTGACTTTCATCGTCGGCGAGCTGCTCAAGCTCGTGCTGGTCGAGCGCCTGTTTCAGCTCACGCGTGACAAGCTGATGCGGATTCCGGCTTTTGCCTGGGTCTATGGCAAGTTCACAGACGTCAAGGCATGGCTACAGGCAACCGAAGCCTGGCGTGCCGTTCGCGCCCTAGGCCGCGCGGCGAAGGACGCCGTTGCGCGGGCCAGAGCCAGGCTGGTCGGCGGATTCGGCAGGCTGGTGACCTCCAGGGATTAGGGCCTGCGCGTGGCTCCTCCCTGCAAGCTTGCGAACTGGGCGGTGGCTTTGATGTCAGATCCCGCTATATGCAGCAAAACGGCCCGAAAACGCTGGATGTAGTGGGTCGAGCTGACCGGTAAGCTTGTTCTCGGCATCACCAAAGCCATGCGTCATAGGCATGGTGATTTGCCCGCACTTGGCGTAAAGAGCGTCCAAATCAAATCACCACGCGTGCGGTCGAACCATTTGCCGCCTACGCAGCTTCAGGTCGCGCGGCTCGACGTTCCGCGCCTGGACCAACCAAGGTTTATCCCGTGTCTTTTCCGACCATGAGTCCGCCGCTCGCCCGAGCTTTGGCCGAGCGCAACTACGACCGTCCGACCCCCGTTCAGCTCGCCGTGCTCACGGAGGAGGCCGCTGACCGCGACCTGCTGGTTTCGGCCCAGACCGGCTCGGGCAAGACGCTGGCCTACGGCCTGGCCATGGCCAAGGACCTGTTGGGCGACGCTGAGCGGTTCGAGCGGGCGGGTGCACCGCTTGCTCTGATCGTGGCGCCGACCCGCGAGCTTGCCTTGCAGGTCCATCGCGAGCTGGCGTGGCTGTACGAGCATGCGAGCGGGCGCGTCGTCTCCTGCGTCGGCGGCATGGATCCCAGGCGCGAGCAGCGCGAGCTTGCGGCCGGCGCTCACATCGTCGTCGGCACGCCTGGCCGGTTGTGCGATCATTTGCGCCGCGGCCGTCTCGACATTTCGGAATTGAAGGTGGTTGTGCTCGACGAGGCCGACGAGATGCTCAATCTCGGCTTTCGCGAGGACATGGAGTTCATTCTCAAGACCACGCCGGACACGCGCCGCACCCTGATGTTCTCGGCGACGTTCCCGCGCGGCATCGTCGCGCTGGCCAAGCAGTACCAGCAGCGGGCGTTCCGGATCGAGGTCGCCGGCGACGAAGGCGGTCACGCCGACATCGAGTACCGCGCGATCCGGATCGCGCCCGGCGATGCCGAGCACGCCGTCGTCAACGTGCTGCGCTTCTACGAGGCGCCGAGCGCGCTGGTGTTCTGCAGCACGCGCGATGGCGTCCGGCATTTGCAGGCGGCGCTGCTGGAGCGCGGCTTCTCCGTCGTCGCTCTCTCCGGTGAATTGACGCAGAACGAGCGAACCACGGCGCTGCAGTCGCTGCGGGACGGACGCTCGCGCGTCTGCGTGGCGACCGACGTCGCCGCGCGCGGCATCGACCTGCCGAGCCTCGACCTCGTCATTCATGCCGACCTGCCCAACGACGCCGAGGTCATGCAGCATCGCTCCGGCCGCACCGGCCGCGCGGGCCGCAAGGGGACCAGCGTCATGCTGGTGCCGCCCGTGCGCCGGCGGCGTGCGGAAATGCTGCTGAACGTCTCGGGGATCGACGCGGTCTGGGGGACGGCGCCGCAGCCGGATGAGATCCGCAAGCTCGATCACGAGCGCATGAAGGACGTGCTGTTCACGGAGGAGACCACCGCCGACGATCTGGCTCTGGCGCAGGCGCTCTTGGCCGAGCGGTCGGCCGAGGAGATCGCCGCGTCACTCGCACGGCTCTATCGCGCGCGGCTGCCGTCGCCCGAAGACATCCTCGATCCCGGCGAGCGAGCTGGCCGGCCGCGCGACGATCGCAGTCGCAACGATACGCGCACGCCGCGCGACGATTTTCGTACGCCGCGCGACGCTTCGCGTGGCGACGATCGGCCCGAAAGGGCTCGGCCCAAATCGGGAAAATCGTCGTCGAAACATGGCATGGCGGATGGCAGCGTCTGGTTCCGGGCCAACATCGGACGGAAAAAGAATGCGGAAGCGCGCTGGCTGTTGCCGATGATCTGCCGCCGTGGCGGCATCGACAAGGGCGATATCGGCGCGATCAAGATCATGGACACCACGACCGAGTTCGAAATTTCCGAGCGGGTCGCGGAATCCTTCGCCGTGAAGATCAAGCGTCCGGACAAGGAAGACAATATCCGCCTCGAGCCGATGGCGGATGCGCCGCAGCGGCAGGCGCCTTCGGAACAGCGGTCCCACGCGCCGCGGCGCGACAGCGGCGAGAGCGATCATCGTGAACGTCAGGGCGAACGCCCGCGCGACAAGAGCGAATTCAAGCCACGTGGCAAGCCGCACGGCGATCGCCCTGCGAAATTCGACGACGCTCCGGCATTCGCGAAGAAAAAGAAGCATAAGACCAAGCCGGGCCATTCCGAACCTTCGGTCACGCCGTGGTCTGAAAAGGGTGCGCCGAGCAAGAAGCCGAAGAAGAAAAAGCATCGCGGTTGAACGGGCGCTCTTCGGCAGGGACAGCAATGATGCCGCCGGATTGCACCGGCGACATCATCTGAAAAGTTAGATGGGCTCAGCGGCCACCGCCACCGCCGCCGCCACCACCACCTCCGCCACCACCGCCGGCATCGCGCATCGACGAGATGTAGCGGGGATCGGTCTGCTTCATGTAGGTGGGCGAGGTGTCGTGAGTGACGCTGACGCGGCTTCTGCCGCTCGGCGTTGGCTGCTCGATCGCGATGCCGCAGCCCTCGAAGAAAGCGGAATCGCAGCCATAGGTCCGGAATTGAGCCGCGTTGGCGCTGGTTGCGCTGAACGCGGCCGTCGCCGCCAATGCAAGCAAAGCAACTTTCGGCAATGTGAGTTTCATGGAAATTCTCCAGTCTCGTTTCGGCGAGACCAGATCGGCCCGCACAGTTCTTCGACGAGAGCTGATCGAACCCGGTTCGAGGGAATGGCTTCACGCCAGCGTGAACTGCGCCGGGGGGCAGGGATGTTACGTCGCAGTGAGGTCGCGCCGCATGTACGTCGCGCTGTTACCGTAAGACGCGAGCTTTGCGCGTAGTTCAGGATCCGCATTGACGGGCCGAAAGCCGAGGCCTTGCCACAGCGGTTGCGTGGCATAGACCGAGACCAGTGCGAGGGTCGCAATGCCGGAGGCGCGCGCCAGCGCTTCGATAACGGCAACATAGTCGCGCGCAACGCCGCCGCGAAAGTCGGGCAGCACCGCGGCGTCGTGCAAATAGAGGCAATCCGCATCGCCAGGCAGTTGCTCGAGGAAGCCGTCGAGCGGCGGAATCCGGTGCTGCATCCACGGATGCGCGAGACCGTAGCCGACGATCCCGTCGTCCGCGACAAGCACGCGGCAGCCATCGGGATAGAGCCGCATCTTTTCCGCGAACACCTCAGGGCTTTCAGGCAGATCGGGATGAATCCGCGCTGCGATCTTGCTGATCGCCGGCAGATCGGAGGCGCGCGCGAGACGCCAATGCGGCTTGCTCATGTCGGTCCGTCGTTCCGCTTCCATCATCCCAGTTTATTCCGATGCGGCGATGCGTGCAGCGAAAAATATCTTTGCCGACATCTCAGGAATACGGCGTCTCGCGCGGCGTCCTACCATGCAAGCCCATTGCATGACAGGAGATACCATGACGTCCTCGATCCGCCTCGCGCTCACGCTCGCAATATCGCTCGCGATGGTTCCCGCTGCTTTCGCGGCGCCGCCGACCAAGACTGGCAAGACCGACAAGGGTAATGTGCTCACCGACGCCAAGGGCATGTCGCTCTATACTTTCGACAAGGATGCGGACGGCAAATCGGCCTGCAATGGTCCGTGCGCGACCAACTGGCCGGTGCTGAAGGCCGAGGCGAGCGATGCCGCCGCCGACGGCTACACCGTGATCACGCGCGACGACGGCTCGAAGCAATGGGCCTACAAGGGCAAGCCGCTCTACACCTTCGCCAAGGACACCAAGCCCGGCGACGTCACCGGCGACGGCTTTCTGAACGGCGCGTGGCATCTGGCGATGCCGTGAGCGGGGTGCACTGCTAGCGCAGCCCCTCATAGACCATCAACCCGCGTGCGATCTGCAGCTTGCGGATCGCGCGCGGCAGCAGTTTTTCCGGCTGGTGCAGATAGCGCCAGGAGGTGAGGGCGAACGGACCAAGCGCGCCGCATTCGTCGTCGAACGGCGCGAGCACGCCTGTCACGCTGACCGGTGTATGCGGGCGGGCGTTGAACGGCAGGAGCAGCAGCTCGAGATACGCCTTGCTGCCGTCCTCGCGCGCGGCGGTGACGCCGGCGATTGCGCCGAGGCTCTCGTCGGCGACGATGGTCGTGATCTCCTCGATGTCGCGGCGGCTGGCTTCGTTGAACAGTGCCGCAAAGCTCGAATCCTTGAGGTCGCACCCTGCGAGCGCGCAGACGCGCGTGCCGGCGACGCGGAACGGGAAGCCGAGATTGGGCTCGCAGGACAGCACGAAGATGTCACCGAGCAGGCCGCGCACGGCGGCCGGATCGATATCCGCCCGGTCTGGCGCCCGCGCAGTGCCGCGCTTCTCGTCCCAATATGCGAAGAACTCGCGGCTCGACGGATGTTTCATGACTGAACGCTTACCCCGGGGCGCAACCTCGCGGGACAAACCTGTCCCGCTTCAGTGCAGCCGCGATCCCTGTGTTGTTGTGCAGGAGGGGCTTTGCAGCGTCCATGCCGCAGCGGCGTTTTCGGCGCCTCTGGCGCTGCCTTTGCGTCGTTAACGTTAAATTAACTATGCGCTTTCCGTGCGCCGCCCCGCTGCTATGGTGACCGCGGTCGCAAGCCTCGCCGCCTTTCTCCAGGTTCTCGGCGAGGCCTGTACACAGGCGTCAAACAGTTTGGTCACCGGCCGCGGGGAGGGGTGGGGATACTCCCGTCTCTCTGGGTACCGGAAGTCCGACACGGATAGGCAGGGCTTTCCCAGGGCCCTGCCTTTTCCTTTTGTGCACTTGCGCAGGGCGGGCAAAGACGACTATCTCCAAGGCCTGTCGTTAGGACTGTCGCTCCGATCGCGCCTGAAAGCGAAGCCGCCTTGGATTCCCCGCCAAATTCTCCGCCGCAAGATCCTCCGTCGCAAGATGCTTCGCTGGGGGTGCCGGCCGTCGTTGAGGAGGCTCCGCGCGAGCCGATCCTGACGCTGCCCGTGGCGCTGACCGCCTATATCCTCCTGCTCGCGGTGATCCATCTGCGGGTGTTGCTGCCGCCGGAGCTCGAGAACTGGACCATCGACGTCTTCGGCTTCATCCCCAAGCGCTACGATTCCTCGCTACTCAATCTGGAGATTCCCGGCGGTGCCGGCGCCAAGGTCTGGACCTTCGTCACCTATTCGCTGCTGCACGCCAATCTCACCCATCTCGGCTTCAACGTGCTGTGGCTGTTGCCGTTCGGCAGCGCGCTGGCGCGGCGCTTTGGCGCCATCAGGTTCTTCCTGTTCCTCGCGGTGACGGCGGCGGCCGGCGCGCTCGCCCATCTCGTCACTCATGAGCACGCGGTGGCGCCGATGATCGGCGCCTCGG